>DATEPK010000365.1:0-7137 GCA_035273245.1 Thermoleophilaceae bacterium | reverse complement strand
CGCGAGAGAGCTTGCGCCCCCTACTCGCTTAGCAGGCGAGTGCCTTCAGCCACTCGGCCACCTCTCCGGGAGACTTCGGGATTGTATGCGCCGAAGCGTAGCCCTCCCGATCGGCATCGTCGTGGCTTTCCTGATCCTCGTACTTGCCCTAACGCAGGCCCTGCTGCCGGTCCTCGCGGCGTCGCGAATCGAGCACCGCCTCACCAAGGGCGGCGGCAGCGCGCACGTTTCCGTCCACGCCTTCCCGGCGCTGCGGCTGCTCTTCCACCACGGCGACTCGATCCGAGTGACCGGCAGCGGGCTCAACGTCCCGCTCGGCACCGGGAAGGCGCACGTTCTGAAGAATCTCGACGGCTTCCACTCCGCTCGCATTCAGCTCACGGACGTGACGGCCGGCCCATTCCACACGAACGTGTTCACCCTCGACAAGCCGTCAGGCTCGAGCACCTATGAGCTCGTGCTGCGGGCGAGCTTCACGCCGGCGCGGCTGGCCAGCTACTTCGGCTCAGCCTTCGGAGGGAGCCTGGGCGGGCTGCTGGGAGGGCTCGCGGGCGGCTTCGCAGCAGGCACCCAGCCGGTGCCCGTGGCGGTGGACGCGCAGCTCGTGAGCGAGGGCGGAAACCCGCGGGTCGTAAGCGGCGCCGGAACGGTGGCCGGGATCCCGATGGGACCCGTTCTGGAAGCGGTCACGGCGGCTGTCATAGCGCGGATGTAGCGTCGTTTTGCGCCTTCTGGCCGTGGGTACACGCGAGGCAATGGAAGTCCCATCGACCCCCCAGGCGCCCGAGCAGCCGATGCCCGATCCCGGGCAGCCGGCCGTGCCGGATCCAGAGCCAAGCCCCGCGCCGGATCCCGGCACCCCGACGGTGCCGGAGCCATCCCCGCCCGAGCAGCCGCCGCCGGACTCGCCCGACGTGCCCGAGCCGGACCCGGATCCGCCCGACAGCCCGCCTGAGCGCCCGGAGCCCCAGATCGCACCGGGAGAGACGTAAATGGCTACGGACCAGCTTCAGACACGCATCGAGAGACTGATCAACGACGAGGACGACTGCGTGAACCTCTCGGCTCTGAGCGAGCTCGCGCAGGAGCTCGATCTAGACGAGGACGATGCCAACGAGATCCAGGAGGCGCTCGAGGCGCGCGGTATCCGCGTGAGCGACGACTGCGGCCGCCAAACAAGCGAGCCGACTCACTACTCGAATCCGGACGTCGCCGGCATCACCACCGACGCCCTTCAGATCTTCCTCAACGAGATCCGCCGCTACCCGCTGCTCACGGCCGCGGAGGAGGTCGACCTCTCGAAGCGCGTTGAGCGCGGCGACATGGAGGCCAAGGAGCGGATGATCAACTCGAACCTGCGCCTCGTGGTGTCGCTGGCGAAGAAGTACCAGGGGCACGACCTGCCGCTGCTCGACCTGATCCAGGAGGGCATCTTCGGGCTGATCCGGGCGGTGGAGAAGTTCGACTGGCGCAAGGGCTACAAGTTCTCCACCTACGCGACCTTCTGGATCCGCCAGGCGATCCAGCGCGGGGTGGCGAACAAGTCGCGCACGATCCGCATCCCGGTGCACATCGGCCAGCGCGAACGCAAGATCGCGCGGGTGGAACGCGAGCTTGCGACGAAGCTCGGCCGGCCGGCCACCGACGAGGAGATCGCCACGGGCGCGGAGCTGCCGCTCGAGCAGGTGCAGGAGGTGCGCGACGCGGCGCGCACGATCACGAGCCTCGACCGCCCCGTGGGAGAGGAGGGCGACAGCTCACTCGCCGACCTCCTGCCGAGCGACGCGCCCCAGCCCGACGACGAGGTGAACGTGAGCCTGCGCAAGCAGACGCTTCGCCGCGCTCTCGACAAGCTGCCCGAGCGCGAGCGCGACGTGGTGAAGCTGCGCTACGGCATCAACGGCGACGACCCCACGCCGCTCCGCGAGACCGGCCGGCGGCTCGGCATCTCACCCGAGCGGGTGCGGCAGATCGAGTCGCGCGCGCTAGAGCATCTCGCCCGCACTCGCGAGCTCGAAGGCATGTCCGAGGCGGCCTGATGCACGACGAGGATCCGACAACCCAGGAGCTCCGCGTCCGGCAGATGAAGCGCGAGGAGGACGCGCGCACGACCTCCGAGCGGGCACCGGAGGACGAGGACACCGCGCAGTTCGACCGCCGCGCCGAGAAGGCCGCCTACCTGAAGAAGAAGCTCGAGGAGCGCGCCGAGTCCGAGCGCAGAGCCGCGGAGGAGGACGACAAGTGAGCGAGCACGAGCGCATCCACGAAGACGCCGAGCGCGAAGCCGACGACCTCGAGCGCCGCAACGAACAGCTCGGCGAGCGCATCGACAAGACGCGCCAGGACTGGGAGAGCAAGAAGGCGGACGAGCAGGTGCCGGGCGCCGTCGCCGGCGAAGAAGAGTCGTCAGACGAGCCACCGCCCGAAGCAGACATCACCCCGGGCGACTGAGCAAAGTCCTCTGACCTCTGACCTATGACCTCTGACCTATTCGCGGGCCGCAGGCCCGCGAATGCTGAACGGCAGCGTCTGCTGATGTCTGCCATCCACGTACAGCTCAAACGTGTGCGTCCCCTCCGACGTGGCCTCGAACTGCACGAAGGTCGCCATCAAATGACTGCCCTCCCACCCCGGCGCCTTCTCCGGGTTCGGTGGACCGAGGGTGAGGTTGGTGTGGGTCTCGCTGATCTCGGCGAGTTGCGGGTCGAGGATCTTCAGCATCACGTCGTGAGCTGACGAGGCCTCATCGTCGCCAAAGACGAGCCGCACCGCGAGCCACGTCCCCACGCGCGCCGGGAAGTCGGCCACGCGGACGGCGTCCACCTGCGCGCCCACCACCGTGGCGAGCCCGCCGTTCACCTCGGCATACCGGCAGGGAATCGCCCAGTCCACCCGCATCGCGGCAAAAGGGTAGGCACAAGCGCGCCGTGCGAGCACGCGGAGCACTATCGTCCGGAAAATGGCAACCGTCCCCGCACGCCGGCGCGCGCTTCCAAGGCCGCGACTGCGGCGTCCCGGCCCGGTTGTCCTGACGGTCGTCGGGCTCACCCTCCTCACGCTCGCATCCGCGTTCGCGCGCACGCGCGAGCTGAGCGCCGCCTACTGGATCGACGAGGGCCTCTCGTGGGGCATCGCGTCGCACCATTTCTTCTCGATCCCGCACGTGCTGCGCCAGGACGGGTCGCCGCCCCTCTACTACCTGATGCTGCACGTGTGGATGAAGTTCTTCGGCACGGGCGAGGAGCAGACGCACGTGCTGTCGCTGATCCCCGCGCTTGCCTGCGTGCCGCTCGGCTACTGGGCGGGGCGGAGCCTCTTCGGCACGCGCGCCGGCTGGTTCGCGGCGGGGCTGTTCGCGTTCAACACCTACCTCACGACGTACGCGCAGGAGACGCGCATGTACTCGTGGATGGTGCTGTGGTCGCTGCTCGGCAGCGCCTGCTTCATCCACGCGTTCGTGTACGGGAGAAGGCGCTACCTGATCGGCTTCGGCCTCTCGCTGGCGCTCATGCTCTACACGCACAACTGGGCGCTGTTCTTCATCGCGGCGTCGCTCACGGCGCTGGCGGTGCTCGTCAAGCAGGCCGAGGGCGATGAGCGCCGCGCGCTGATCAAGGACGGCCTCCTCTCGTACGGCGGAGCGCTCGTGCTGTTTTTGCCGTGGCTGCCCAACTTCATCTTCCAGGCGCGGCACACGGGCGCGCCGTGGTCCACGCCGCCGTCGCTTCACAGCCTGCGCGTGGCGGCGTCGATGACTGTCGACGGTGACCGGATGGCGATCGCGATCCTGCTCGCCGGCGGAGTGGGCATCGCGGCGATGCTCGGGCGCGACCGGCCCAGGCTCCAGCGGCAGGCGGTGATCGCGGGGCTCGTGCTGTTCTTCGGCACGCTCCTGTGGGCGTTCATCGGCTCGCAGATCTCGCCCGCGTGGGCGTACCGCTACTACGCCGCGTTCGTCGGGCCCATGCTGCTGATGGCGGGCGTCGGCCTTTCGCGGGCGGGCAAGCTCGGCGTGGTCGCGGGCCTTCTCATCCTCGCCTTCTGGATCCCCTTCGGCTCGATCGCGCACAAGAGCATCGACCGCGTGACGATGCACAAGGCCAACGCCACGCTCAAGCCCGGGGACCTCGTGATCGTCACGCATCCCGAGCAGACGCCGGTGGTCAACTACTACGCCCGGCCGGGGCTGAAGTACGCGACCGAGCTCGGCCCCACACCCGATCCCCACGTGATGGATTGGATCGACGCGATGGACCGGCTCAAGGCCGCCACGCCGCAGAAGAACCTCGAGCCGCTTCTCGCCAAGCTGCGGCCGGGTCAGCACGTGCTGCTGCTGCGGCCGATCGTGCAGGGCACGGGCGGCTGGGGTGCCCCCTGGACGAACGAAGTGCGCCAGCGCTCGGCGGACTGGGCACGCGCGCTCGAGCACGATCGGCGCTTCAAGCTCACACGCCGGATCCCGCGCCTGCGGGCCGATTACCACCCGAAAGGTATGCGCGGTCTCATATTCACCCGGCGTTAACGCGGGTTAGTCATTCGCCGGATCTTGGTAGAAATAAGGTCTAGGCGCGCGGGATCGCTACGCGTCGTGTCTACCCTTTCCCCCGCACCCGCCTCCTCTCCATGAACGAAACGCCGCCCCCAACACGCCGGTTCGCCGCGTCCGCTGAGCGCCGCGCCGCGCTGCTCGAGAAGCCCACCGTCGTACTCGGCGGCGGGCCCGCCGGCCTCACCGCCGGCTACCTGCTCGCCAAGCAGGGACTGCCCGTGATCGTGCTCGAGGCCAACGAGAAGCTCGGCGGCCTCGCCATGACCGAGGAGCGCGACGGCTACCGCTTCGACCTCGGCGGTCACCGCTTCTTCACCAAGTCGAAGGAGGTCGACGACCTCTGGCACGAGGTGCTCGACGACGAGTTCCTGCTGCGCCCGCGCATGTCGCGCATCTACTGGAACAAGCGCTACCTCGACTACCCGCTGCGCGGCCCCGACGTGATCCGCAAGCTCGGCCCCGTCGAGCTCACGCGCGCGCTCCTCTCGTACCTCCGTGCGGCCATCAAGCCGAAGGGCGACGAGGACAGCCTCGAGGAATGGGTGTCCAACCGCTTCGGCAAGCGCCTTTACCAGCTCTTCTTCAAGTCCTACACGGAGAAGGTGTGGGGCGTGCCGTGCAGCGAGCTGCGCGCGGAATGGGCGGCGCAGCGAATCAAGGGGCTCTCGTTCTTCAGCGCTGCCAAGGCGGCCTTCTTCGGCAATCGCGACAACGTGAAGAGCCTGATCTCCGAGTTCCACTACCCGCGCTTCGGCCCAGGTCAGATGTGGGATTCCATGGCCGCCGAGATCCGCGGCCTCGGAGGCGAGGTGCGCACAGAGACACCGGTCGAGCGCCTCGTGATCGAGGATGGCCGCGTGACCGGCGTGGAGGCCGGCGGCGAGACGATCGAGGCCGGCGAGGTGATCTCATCGCTGCCACTGCGCGCGACGGTGGACATGACGCGCCCGCTTGCGCCGCCTGAGGTGCGCGATGCCGCGCGGGGCCTGCGCTATCGCGACTTCCTCACGGTCGCGCTCGTGCTCGACGGTGAGGACCTCTTCCCGGACAACTGGATCTACATCCACGAGCCGGGCGTGCGCGTGGGCCGCATCCAGAACTACCGCTCCTGGAGCCCGTGGATGGTGCCGGACCAGTCGAAGGCTTGCGTGGGCCTCGAGTACTTCTGCTTCGAGGGCGACGACCTCTGGAGCATGAGCGATGACGAGCTGGTTGCGCTCGCCTCGCGCGAGCTCGAGCAGCTCGGGCTCGCGTCGCAGTCCAAGGTCGAGCGCGGCTACGCGGTGCGGGTGCCGAAGGCCTATCCGATGTACGACCGCGACTACGAGGATCGGGTGGCCGCGATCCGCTCCTGGCTCGACACGATCGCCAACCTCCAGCAGGTGGGGCGCAACGGGCTGCACCGCTACAACAACTCCGACCATTCGATGCTCACCGCGATGCGCGCGGTGGAGAACATCGTGCAGGGCAAGGACCACGACCTCTGGGCCGTGAACGCCGAGAGCGTCTACCACGAGGAAGACGTGAAGGAGGAGCACCCCTACCGGGAGGCTCCGGAGACGCCGGCGATGCAACAGCAGCAGCCGGTCGCCAGCGAGACCTAGCTTCCTTCAGCCGGGCGCGACCTGCCGGTGCGCTAGCGTCCGCGCGGTTTGAACGTGGCGGCGAGCTGGCTGCTGTTCCCTCTCCTGATGTCCCTGGTCTGCCTTGGCTGCGGGCTGCTGCTCGACGCCCTGAGCGGGGCCCGCATGCCGCGCCCGCTGCTCCTGCCGGCCGGCCTAGCGCTCGTGGTGGTGCTGGCGCAGCTCGCCGTGTCGAACTCGGTCACGGTCTCGCTCGCGTTGCCGCTCGTGCTCGTGGCCACGGTGGCGGGGCTCGTTCTCGGCCGGGCGTGGAGGCTGCGGCCCGGAGGGTGGCCAGCCGCGGCGGCGGTGGGCGTGTTCGCGGTGTACGCGGCGCCGATCGTTCTCTCCGGGCAGGCCACGTTCGCGGGCTACATCAAGCTGGACGACACCGCCACGTGGCTCGCCCTCACCGACCACGCGATGGCGCACGGCAGCAGCCTGGCGCACCTGCCTGCCTCCACCTACGGCGCGACGCTCCACAGCTACCTCAGCACGGGCTACCCGCTCGGGTCGTTCCTGCCGCTCGGCCTCGGCCACAAGCTCACCGGACAGGACATCGCGTGGCTGTTCCAGCCGTACATGGCGTTCATGGCGGCGATGCTCGCGCTCACGCTCTACTGGCTCGCGAGCAGGGCACTCGGGTCGCGGCCCTTCGCGGCACTGTGCGCCTTCGCCGCGGCACAGGCCGCCACGCTGTATGGCTACTCGCTGTGGGGTGGCGTGAAGGAGGTGGCGGCGGCGTGGCTCGTGGCGATCACCGCGGCACTCGCCATCGACGCCGCGCGCGAGGCGCGCATGGGCCGCGCGCTGCTGCCGGTGGCGGTGACGTTCGCCGCTGGGCTCTCCGCGCTCAGCATCGGCGGCGCGGTGTGGCTGGCGCCGGCGCTCTTCGGGGCGCTCGTGGTCGCGGTTCACATGCAGCGGCGCGAGGTGCCGGTGCGCCAGGCGCTCGTGTTCGTGCCG
>DATEPK010000364.1:0-4017 GCA_035273245.1 Thermoleophilaceae bacterium | reverse complement strand
CGAGCTGAGCCAGCTCGTGGCCGCGGAGGCCGCCCGGGCGGAGATCCGCCGCGAGTTCGAGGAGACGGACGACCGCGACGCGCGCCGTCAGCTGCTCGACCAGGCGCTCGACCACATCTGCACTCAGCTCAAGCTCGTGCGTGGTCGCAAGCAGGAGCTCGAGCGGCTCGAGCAGGAGCTCGTCGCGCGGCAGCGCCGCGTCCGCGGACGGCTGCGCGAGATCGAATCCGAGCACGCCGCGGCGTGACGTCGCTCGCGGAGCCGCGAACCGGCGTCGACCGCCGCGGCATGGGCGTCCTCGCCCTCGGGCACATGCTCGTGGACAGCTGCCAGGGCGCCGTTCCCGCCCTGCTGCCCTTCCTCGTCTCGCAGCGCGGCTACTCGTATGCGGCGGCTTCGGGACTGATTCTCGCCGCCACCGTCTCCTCGTCGGTGATCCAGCCCTTCTTCGGGCACTTCTCCGACCGCCGCTCGCTCGCCTGGCTGCTCGTAGCCGGTCCCGTCACCGCGGGAGCCGGGATCGCGCTCGTGGGGATCACGCACACCTATCCGATGACGTTCCTCGCCGTGGTGCTGAGTGGCATCGGCGTGGCCGCCTACCACCCAGAGGCGTCGCGCTTCGCCAACTACGTGTCAGGCGCGAAGCGGGCGAGCGGCATGAGCCTCTTCTCGGTCGGGGGGAACCTGGGCTTCGCTCTCGGGCCGGTGCTGGTCACGCCGCTCGTGCTCGGCTTTGGCCTCAGCGGGACGCTGTTCATGGCGATACCCGGCGCCGTCGGGGCGCTCGTTGTGCTGGCGAACCTGCCGCATCTCGTGGGCTTCCGTCCCGCGCACGCGAACGACCCGCAGAACGTCGGCAGCCCGGATGACGACTGGGCCGGCTTCAGGCGCCTCGGGGGCGTGATCGCCTTCCGCACCTTCGTCTACTTCGGACTTGTCACGTTCGTGCCGCTCTACTACACGGGCGCGCTCGGCACGTCGAAGGCGGCGGCCAACACCGCGCTCACCGCGATGCTCATCGGCGGCGCGTTCGGCACTCTCATCGGCGGCCCGCTGGCTGACCGCTTCAGCCGCCGCGCGGTGCTGTTCGGCTCGATGACGCTCCTGCCGCCGCTGATCCTGCTCTTCCACGCGCTGAATCCGCCCGCGTCCACGTTCGAGCTCTTCTTCATCGGGGCGGCCGTGATCGCCACGTTCAGCGTGACCGTGGTGATGGGGCAGGAGTACCTGCCGGGCCGGATCGGCACCGCGTCCGGCGTCACGCTCGGCCTGTCGATCGGCCTCGGTGGCCTCGGCGCGCCGCTCCTCGGCCTGGTGGCGGACCGGTGGGGCCTCAACGTCACCCTCTACGTCCTCGCCGTGCTGCCGCTCGGCGCGCTCGCCCTCACCTTCACGCTGCCGCCGGCGCGCTCGCGGCGCACTGCCGTAGGATCGCCACCGGGATGGCCAGCATCAACACCACCGCCGGCCCGGTCGACGACGGCGAGCTAGGCCTCACGCTCATCCACGAGCACATGCGCGTGCGCTCCGAGGCGGTGGCCTTTCAGTTCCCGCACCTCTACGACGAAGAGCGCGAATACGAGCGCGCGGTCGCGCGGGTGCGCGAGGCGATGGAGCGTGGGGTGAAGACGATCTGCGACCCCACCGTGATGGAGGCGGGCCGCGACATCCGCTTCATGTCCCGCATCGCAGAGGAGACGGGCGTGCAGCTCGTGGCCTCCACGGGCATCTACGCCTACCACTATGTGCCGCCGCACTTCCACAACCGCGACATCGACTACATGGCCGATCAGTTCGTTCGCGACTTCGAGGTGGGCATCCAGGGGACGGACATCAAGCCCGCCTTTCTCAAGTGCTGCACCGATCACCAGGGCGTGACCGAGGACGTGGAGAAGGTGCTGCGCGCCACCGCCCGAGCGTCGAACCGCACGGGCCGGCCGATCATGACCCACTCGCACCCGCAGTCGGGCCAGGGGCTCGCGCAGATGAAGGTGTTCGAGGAAGAGGGCGTGCCGCCCGAGCGTGTGCTGATCGGCCACACCGGCGACACCGACTCGCTCGACTACATCGAGGAGCTGCTCTCGCGCGGCCCGTACATCGGGATGGACCGCTACGGCCTCGACATCATCCTGCCGACCGAGCAGCGCAACTCCACCGTGGTCGAGCTCGCGTCACGCGGCTACGCCGAGCGCATGATGCTGTCGCAGGACGCCTGCTGCACGATCGACTGGTTCCCCGAGGAGATGGTCGAGCAGATGGCGCCGAACTGGACGATGACCTACGTGCTCGACGAGATCGTGCCCGCGCTCAAGCAGTCCGGCGTGAGCGACGAGCAGGTGGACCTGATGATGGTCGAGGCGCCCCGCCGCTGGCTCGCCGCGGACGGCTGAATCCGTCCGAGACTTCCCGCAAGCCGCCGTGTTCCTAGAGAACACCTGGCGGATGGCCTCTGACGGGGTGCGCCAGGGTTTGCGAGTCCAGCTGAAGGCGGTTCGGATCATGCGTCCGGGCCGCCTTCGCGTTTCCGGGACCCGTGGCAGGCGTATGTAACCAGCTCCCTTACAAGGTTTAATGTGTCATCGATCCGTGCAACATAGGCACGGGAGACCGGTAACGACCTGGGGAGGGTCATGAACACGCTTGTCTCGACTGTTCTTGCAGCCGGCGAGCCGGCGAAGGGCGCGCCGATCGGCGACGTGATCTGGGGCACGGCCGCCGCCACCGCCGCGACCGCGCTCGTGATCTGGGTGGCCATGGCGCACCGAGCGGGCCGCATCACATGGCTCAAGCGCCTCGCGGACTTCAGCTCGCGGGTGTCCGGCCTGCCGGGATGGACGGCTCTGCCCGGCGCGATCACCGGGGCGTCATTGATCGTGGCGGGGTTCGGCTTCTACTGGGACGTGGCCAAGCACATCGACACCGGGCGTGATCCCGGGCCGTTCGGCACTGCGGCGCACTACCCGATCCTGGTGGGCCTCTTCGGCATCACCCTCGGCGGCTTCACCGCGATCGTGCTCGGCACCGGCAAGGGCGTGCCCACCTCGATCCGCATCGCCGAGGACTGGCGCGCCCCGCTCGGCGGCGTCCTCATCTTCCTCTGCGGTGCGTTCGCGCTCAGCGGCTTCCCGCTCGACGACGTGTGGCACACGCTGTTCGGCCAGGACGTGACCCTCTGGGGCCCCACTCACGTGCTGATGATCGGCGGCGCGTCGCTCTCGGCGCTCGGCGTATGGGTGCTGCTCGTGGAAGGCAGGCGCGCGCTCGGCTGGAGCGAACGCGAGGAACGCGCACAGCCGTGGTGGCTGCGCCTGCGCACGGTGGGGATCGTCGGCGGATTCCTCGTCGGGCTCTCCACCCTGCAGGGCGAGTTCGACTACGGCGTGCCGCAGTTCCAGCTCGTGTTCCAGCCGATCCTGATCATGATCGCGGCGGGCGTGGGCCTCGTGGCCGCGCGCCTGCGGCTCGGCCGCTTCGGCGCGCTGCAGGCAGTTGCGGCGTTCCTCATCGTGCGCGGGATCTTCACGCTCGTGATCGGCCCGGTGTTCGGCATGAGCACGCTGCACATGCCGCTCTATCTGGCCGAGGCGATCCTCGTGGAGCTCGCCGCGCTTGCGATCCCGCGCGAGAAGCCGCTCACTCTCGGCGCATTGGCCGGCGTCCTGATCGGAACCGTTGGTCTCGCCGCCGAGTGGGGCTGGTCGCACGTATGGATGCCGCTGCCATGGCCGAGCGCGATGCTGCCCGAGGCGGCACTTCTCGGCTTTGCCGCCGCGGTCGCCGGCGGGGTGATCGGCGGCTACCTCGGACGTGCGCTGAATTCGGGCGACGTGCCGGTCCAGCACGGGCCGCGCTGGCTGCTGCCGGTGGCCGCGCTGGTACTTCTCTTCTGCATCGGCTTCCCGCTCCCGATGAACGCGGGCAAGGGCGCCACCGCCACGGTCGCGCTGACCACCGTCCAGGGTGGGCCGCACCGCACCGTGAACGCGACTGTGAAGATCTCGCCGCCGAGCGCGACGA
>DATEPK010000363.1:0-3223 GCA_035273245.1 Thermoleophilaceae bacterium | reverse complement strand
GCTTCGCGCCGCGCCTCCACCCGCGTGATCGGGCGCTTGCCCCAGTCGGCCGCCTTCGCGAAGCGCACGAGCGCGTCGAAGTAGCTCTCGAGCGGGGGCACCCTGATCCCGGCCGGCGCGAGTGCCTCGGTGGCGGCGCTGGTGTCGAAGCGTGCGCCCACATCGAAGTAGGGGAAGTACACCTCCGCCCGCTTTAGCGCCTTGCGCCGCTTCGCTGAGCCGCGCCGAACGAGCAATGGATGGACCGCGCGGCCGTACACGCGCGGGTGGAGGGCCACCGCTCGGCGCCGGCCGAACGCGGCTGCGGACATCTCGATCAGCTGGCCGACGCTGCGCGCCTCCGGCCCAGCTGCGAGCGTGAAGGTCTGCGCGGCAGTGTCCGGCCGTGAGGACAGCTCGAAGACCGAATCGGCCACGTAGTCCACCGGCACCACGTCGGCGGGCGCCGACCGCCGCCCCGGCACGAGCGTGAGCGACCCACGCGAGTACGCGCGGAGCGGCCCGTAGACCACGTTGAACGCGGGCGTCCAGCCGCTGTCGTGCTCGCCCACCACGATGCTCGGCCTGAAGACGGTGATCGGAATCCGCTCCGAGCGCGAGCGCACCAGTCTCTCGGCCTCCCACTTCGACAGCTCGTAGCTGTTGTTGAAGCGCTGGCGGCAGTCGAGGTCGTGCTCGTGGAAGCGGCCGCGATGATTGCCCGCCACGTACGCGGTGGACACGTGCGCCAGGCGACGCAGCCCATCGCCGCGCCGCGCGCACAGCTCCGCGAAGTCGAGGATCCGGCGCGAGCCGTGCAGGTTGATCTCGCGCGCCTGGTCGATTGGCAGATTGAAGGACACCGAGGCGGCCGAGTGCACCACGTCGGTGACCTCCTCGGCAAGAAGCCGGCGGGTGCGCGAGTCCAGGCCGAGATCGGGCTGCGTCACGTCGCCGCGCACCGCCACCAAGCGGTGGGCGTAGGCGTCCGCATCGGGCACGACCGTGCGCGCGGCCTGGTGCACGCGGCGGCCCGCCTCCTCGTCGTCGGAGGCGCGGATCAGGGCGTAGACCGTCCGGTCCGTGCGCTCGAGATAGCGGGCAAGCAGCTCCATTCCGACGAATCCGGATGAGCCCGTGAGGAAGATCGCACCTGAGTCCATGAGCATCGGTGTTCCCGTCACATCCGAGGCCGAACATGGACGGGAGCTAAAGATTCAGGCGCGGGCCGTCGCGCCGCCGCGCGAGCGGGTGGCGTCCAGAAAGACCTCTGTGACGTCCGGCACGACCTCACGCAGCCGCTCATCGATCCGGTCGGAGATGTCCTCCACGCTGTCCGTCGACAGGTCGTCGGCGAGGTCGATGCGCGCGGCCACGAGCAGCGAGCTGGGTCCGAGCACGAGCGTGAGCAGCTCCACGACGTCGTCCACCTCGCGGAACTCGCGCAGCGCCTCCTCGAGCGCGTCGCGCTCGTCCGGCCGCGCGGCGCCCCCGATCAGGAGGTGCGACACGTCGCGCCCCATCGTGATCGCCACGAACACGAGAAGCCCGCCGATCGCGATGGAGGCCGCGGGGTCGAACACGGTGGATCCGGTCACCTGGTCGAGCACGATGCCCACGAGCGCGATGAAGATGCCCACCAGCGCCGCCGAGTCCTCGAACAGCACCATCTTCACGTTGGGATCGCGGCTGCTGCGCACGTACTCGATGAGCCGCAGCCCGGCGTCGCTCGCCTCGCTGCGTACCTGCTTCACGGCACGCAGCCAGGACGCACCTTCCGCGCCGAGCGAGATCGCGAGCGTGATGTAGGCCGCGGCGTAGCCACCCGCTTCGCCGCCGGAAAGCAGCTGATAGGCGCCGTAGCCGATGGCGAAGATCGCGCCGGCGAGGAACATGCCGACGGCGGCGAGGAACGTCCAGAGGAAGCGCTCCTGGCCGTAGCCGAACGGCTGATCCGGCGTGGGCTCACGCGAGCTCAGCGCGATCGATGCGAGCAGGAAGCCCTGGTTCGCCGTGTCGGCGATGGAATGCGCGGCCTCGGCGAGCATCGCGGTCGAGCCGCTCACCAGGCCGCCGAACAGCTTCACCACCGCGACTATCGCGTTCGACGCGAGCGCGATCAGCACCGTCTTGCGGCTCGCCGCGGTCCTGCCGCGGGAGCGCTCGAGACTGCGCCGGCTGGTGCGGCCGGCCACCGCTTCCTGCGCTCTTTGCGCCGTCACCCTCTCTGCCTACCCGGCCACGCCCGCCACTCACCTTCGCATGGGGCTGGACTAGCGCCAGAACCCGGGATACCGTTAAGGCGAGGGATCGGGGGATGAGCTTCAACATCCTGGCAGCAGGGCGCCCGGGAATGGGCGAGGAGTCCACCGTCGAGCGGGCAGCCGCCCGCGCGGCGGAGGAGCACGCCACGCTCACGCTCATGTGCGTTTGGGCGCCCGCTCGCCTGATCCACTGGGCGCGGCTCGCGGGAGTCGATCCCGGCGAGCTGGTCCGCGAGCACGGCGAGCAGTGCTCCCAGTGGATCCGGGGCGTGGTGGCCGGGCTCCCCCCGGACGTGAGCGTGAAGTTCGCCTGCCGGCGCGGCAACGCCAAACGCGAGATCGCCGCGGAATTACGCAGCGGCAACTACCACGAGCTGGTGGTGAGCAGCGCGCTCCTCGGCCAGCGCTGCCTCGAGAGGCTCAGGCGCGACCACCCGGACCTGCGGATCGAGCTGGTCGAGCCGGTGGTCTTCGAGCCCCTACGGCCCGAACACCACAGTGGTGTTCCCGTGCCTGATCACGCGGTCCTGTAGGTGCCACTGAACCGCGCGGGCGAGCACGGCCCGCTCGATGTCGGCGCCGCGGCGCTCGAGCCTCGCCACATCGTCGCGGTGTGAAACGCGGATCACGTCCTGCTCGATGATCGGCCCGGAGTCGAGCTCCTCCGTGACGTAGTGGGCGGTGGCGCCGATCAGCTTCACGCCGCGCTCCTTCGCCCGCGCGTACGGCCCGGCGCCCGCGAACGCCGGCAGGAACGAGTGGTGGATGTTGATCACCGGCACGCCCACGCGCTCGAGGAAGTCGCCCGAGAGGATCTGCATGTAGCGGGCGAGAACGACGAGGTCGCAGTTGCCCACCAGCAGCTCGAGCAGCTTCTCCTCCGCTTCCGGCTTGTTGTCCTTGTCCACCGGCACGTGGTGGTAGGGGACGCCGAAGAACGCCACGTCCTCGCGCAGGTCCGGGTGGTTGGACGCGACGAG
>DATEPK010000362.1:0-4507 GCA_035273245.1 Thermoleophilaceae bacterium | reverse complement strand
GCAGTGGCTCGGCATCGACTGCATCTGGCTCCTGCCCTTCTACGACTCGCCGCTGCGCGACGGCGGCTACGACATCGCGGACTTCGCGAAGGTGCATCCCGACTACGGCACGGTCGACGACGTGCACGAGTTCATCGACGCGGCCCACGCGCGGCGCATCCGCGTGATCGCCGACCTCGTGATGAACCACACCTCGAACGAGCACCCGTGGTTCCAGCGCGCGCGCCAGGCGCCGCCCGGGTCCCCCGAGCGCGACTTCTACGTGTGGTCGGACACCGACGAGCGCTACCAGGACGCGCGCGTGATCTTCGTGGACACGGAGTCCTCCAACTGGACCTGGGACCCGGTGGCGGGCGCCTACTACTGGCACCGCTTCTTCTCACACCAGCCGGACCTCAACTACGACAACCCCGAGGTGCGGCAGTGCATGCTCGACGTGCTGCGCTTCTGGCTCGACCTCGGGCTCGACGGCTTCAGGCTCGACGCCGTGCCCTACCTGTTCGAGCGCGAGGGCACGAACTGCGAGAACCTCCCCGAGACCCACGACTACCTCAAGCGCATCCGCAAGGAGGTGGACGAGAACTACCCCGACCGCGTGCTCCTCGCGGAGGCCAACCAGTGGCCGGCCGACGTGGTTCAGTACTTCGGCGACGGGGACGAATGTCACATGGCGTTCCACTTCCCCGTGATGCCGCGCATGTTCATGGCCGTCCGGCGCGAGGAGGCCGTCCCGATGTACGAGATCCTCGACCAGACGCCGAAGATCCCCGACAACTGCCAGTGGGGTCTCTTCCTGCGCAACCACGACGAGCTGACGCTCGAGATGGTCACGGACGAGGAGCGCGACTACATGTACTCGGAGTACGCGAAGGACCCGCGCATGAAGCTCAACCTCGGGATCCGCCGGCGGCTCGCCCCGCTGCTCGACAACGGCCGCGACGAGATCGAGCTGATGCACGCGATCATGTTCTCCCTGCCGGGCTCGCCGGTCCTCTACTACGGCGACGAGATCGCGATGGGGGACAACGTGTTCCTCGGCGACCGCGACGGGGTGCGCACGCCGATGCAGTGGACGGGCGACCGCAATGGCGGCTTCTCGCGCGCGGACTTCGCTCAGCTGTACGCGCCGCCGCTGATGGACCCCGTGTACGGCTTCCAGGCCGTCAACATCGAGGCGCAGCTGCGCACGGCCACCTCGCTGCTCCGCTGGCTCAGGCGCTTCATCGCGCTGCGCAAGGAGCACCCGGTGTTCGGATTCGGCAGCTACGAGCCGCTCACGCCGTCGAACCCGCGCATCTTCGCGCACGTGCGCCAATTCGAGGACGACATCGTGCTGTGCGTGCACAACGTGGCGCGCTCCGCGCAGGCCGTGGAGCTCGACCTGTCGGCCTTCGAGGGCCGCTATCCGGTAGAGCTATTCGGGCGCTCACGATTCCCGAGGATCGGCGAACTCCCCTATCTCCTTACCTTGGCGCCTCGTGGGTTCTATTGGTTCGAGCTCGTCGAGGAGGAGGAACTGGAGCAGCAGGATGGCTGACCTCGCCAGCAGCATCGCGGCGGGTGATCTCTCGTTCTTCGACGTGGAGGCACTGCGCGAGTGGGTGGAGAGCCAGCGCTGGTACGCGTCGAAGTCGCGCACCGTCACCGGGGTCGAGCTGGTGGAGACGGTCGTGCTTCGCGACGAGCCGCCGCTGCTCTTCCTCGCGTTGCTCCAGACGCGCTTCTCCACGGGCACGCACGAGCTCTACCAGCTGCCGCTCGCCGTGCGGCCGCCCGGCGGCGAAGGCTCGTCCGACCCGGCGATCGCGCAGGCGGAGGACTGGACGATCTGCGACGGGCTCATCGACCCGGTGTGCGGGCGCGAGCTGCTCGCGCGCGTGAACGCCCAGGACACGATCGAGACAGACGACGGCCGCTTCTGCTTCCAGCGCGCCAACGGCGTGCTCGAGCTGCCGCCCGAGGTGTCGGTGCGGCCGATGGGGGTGGAGCAGTCGAACTCGTCGCTCGTACTGGGCGAGGAGCTCGTGATGAAGGTGTTCCGCAAGCTCGAGGCAGGTACGAACCCCGAGCTCGAGCTGCTGGCCTTCCTCACCGCGCGCGGCTTCCCGAACATCGCGCCGCTCTACGGCGCGTATGACTACGAGGGCCGCTCGCTCAGCGCCACCCTCGGCATCGTGCAGCGCTTCTTCCCCGACGGCGTGGACGGCTGGGGGCTCGCACTGGACGAGATCACCTCCGAGCCACAGCGGTTCCTAGAACGGCTGGCGGCACTCGGAGAGGTCACGGCACAGATGCACAACGTGCTTGCCAGCGAGAACATGGATCCCGCGTTCGCGCCGGAGGAGCCGAGCCAGGAGGCGCTGTCCCTCCTCACCGCGACCGTGGACGAGGACATCGAGCGCGTGTTCACGCGGCTGCCGGATGACGAGCGGGTGGCGGACATCGCCGGGTCGGGCCAGGACGTGCGCGAGCGGCTGTCCTCGCTGGCGCAGCTCGGCGTGGGCGGGCGGGTGATCCGTACGCACGGCGACTACCACCTCGGCCAGACTCTCTACACACCGCGCGGCTGGGTGATCCTCGACTTCGAGGGCGAGCCCGCCAGGCCGCTGCCCGAGCGGCGGCAGAAGCGCTCGCCGCTTCGCGACGTGGCCGGAATGCTCCGCTCGTTCGCGTACGTGTCCTCGGCGGTGGAGATCCAGCGCGGGGAGACCGCGCCCGAGGACTTCGAGCAGCGGGCCCGCGAGGCCTTCCTCGAGCGCTATCTCGCCACCGTGGAGGGAAGCCTCCTTCCGCCCGGGGAGGCGGCGGTGGAGCACCTCCTGTCCGTGTTCGAGCTCGAGAAGGCGGTGTACGAGCTGCGCTATGAGCTCGACAACAGGCCGGATTGGGTAGCGATTCCCGTCGCGGGTATTCGGAGGTTGTTGGAGACCGAATGACCGTTGCCACCACAGAGCTCGACGCCCTCGTGAAGAGGGAGCACTCGAACCCGCACGGCGTGCTCGGGGCGCACGCCGAGAACGGGGGCGTTGTGCTGCGCGCGTACCGCCCGGCGGCGTGCGCCATCACGGCGCAGCTGGCCGGCGGCGGCGAGGTCGAGCTCGAGGAGATACACGCCGGCGGCGTGTTCGAGGGCATGGTCGAAGGCGCGGACCTGCCGCTGCGCTACAGCCTCGAGATCGACTACGGGGACGGCGGCACGTTCACGATCGAGGACCCCTACTCGTTCCCGCCCACGATCGGCGAGCTGGACCTGCATCTCTTCGGCGAGGGCAGGCACGAGCGCGTGTACGACATGATGGGCGCGCACCCGATGGAGCTCGAGGGCGTGCAGGGCACGGCCTTCGCGGTGTGGGCTCCGGCCGCGCGCGCCGTGAGCGTGGTGGGGGACTTCAACTCGTGGGACGGGCGCCTCGACGCCATGCGCTCGCTGGGCGCGGGCGGCGTGTGGGAGCTGTTCATCCCGGGCGTCGAGCCCGGCGCGCGCTACAAGTACGAGATCCTCACGCCGGACGGCGAGCTGCGGGTGAAGGCAGATCCCTATGCGCAGCAGGCGGAGCCGCCGCCGCGCACCGCGTCGGTGGTGCACAAGCCTCGCCACGAGTGGCGCGACGCGGACTGGCTCGAGCGGCGCGCGGCGCAGGAGGCGCTCGCCGCGCCCATGTCGATCTACGAGGTGCACCTCGGCTCGTGGCGCCTCAACCAGCTCGAGGACAACCGCTCCTTGAACTACCTCGAGCTGGCGGATGAGCTGTCGGCATACGTGCGCGATCTCGGCTTCACGCACATCGAGCTCCTGCCGGTGATGGCGCACCCGTTCTCCGGCTCGTGGGGCTACCAGGTGACCGGCTACTACGCCCCCGCCGCGCAGTTCGGGTCGCCGGACGATCTCCGCGAGTTCGTGGACCGGCTGCACCAGAACGGCCTCGGCGTGATCCTCGACTGGGTGCCCGCGCACTTCCCGCGCGACGACTTCGCGCTCGCCCGCTTCGACGGCACCGCGCTGTACGAGCACGTGGATCCGCGCCGGGGAGCCCACCCGGACTGGGGCACGCTCGTGTTCAACTACGGGCGCCACGAGGTGCGCAACTTCCTCACCGCCAACGCGCTCTTCTGGCTGCGCGAGTACCACGCGGACGGGATCCGCGTGGACGCCGTGGCCTCGATGCTGTACCTCGACTACTCGCGCCGCGAGGGCGAATGGGTGCCGAACGAGTTCGGCGGCCGCGAGGACCTCGACGCCGTCGCCTTCCTCAAGGAGATGAACGAGGTTGCATACGGCGAGGTGCCGGGCATCATCACCGCCGCCGAGGAGTCCACCGCCTGGCCGGGCGTCTCACGCCCGACGTACCTCGGCGGGCTCGGCTTCGGCTTCAAGTGGAACATGGGCTGGATGCACGACACCCTCAGCTACTTCCAGCAGGACCCGATCTACCGCCGCTACCACCACCACGAGCTCACCTTCAGCCTGATGTACGCCTTCAGCGAGAACTTCATCCTGCCGCTGTCC
>DATEPK010000361.1:0-3727 GCA_035273245.1 Thermoleophilaceae bacterium | reverse complement strand
AGCTGTTCGTTTGAGTCCGTCGGCCGGGCCATGCCTCTCCTCCCCCGGGAGGCTCGGGGACAACGCTAGTGCTGGGTGATCACCCTGTCGATGAGGTTGTATTCCTTCGCCTCTTCGGCACTCATAAAGTAGTCGCGTTCGGTGTCCCTGGCCACTTTCTCTAGATCCTGGCCGGTGTGCTTGGCGAGGATCTCGTCGAGACGGCGGCGGACGTCGATGATCTCCTTGGCGTGGATCTCGATGTCGGTCGCCTGGCCCTGGAAGCTCGATGAGACCTGGTGGATGAGGATCTTCGCGTTGGGCAGCGCCATGCGCTTGCCCGCGGCGCCGCCAGACAGGAGCAGCGCGCCCATCGACATCGCGATGCCCACGCAGATCGTCTGGACCTGCGGCTTGATGAACTGCATCGTGTCGTAGATCGCGAGCCCCGCATAAACGGAACCGCCCGGCGAGTTGATGTAGATCGAGATGTCCTTGTCCGGATCCTCGGACTCGAGGTGCAGCAGCTGGGCCACGATGAGGTTTGCGATCTCGTCGGTGACGGGCGTTCCGAGGAAGACGATGCGCTCGTTGAGAAGACGCGAGTAGATGTCGAACGCGCGCTCTCCGCGCGAAGTCTGCTCGACGACCATCGGGACAAGGGGGCTCATGGCTCTCGCTCTTTTTCTCTTGCTGGGACGGAATCCTTCAGGGCTCTGTCAAGCAAGCCCGACTGGAGGGGGATCGTAGCAACGGGCCCCTGGCCGCCCGCCGGGTTAAGACCCCGGGGTCCAGAGCTTCGAGGACTTCTCCTCGGCTTCCTTCTCCGGGGTCCACAGCTTCTCGCGCGCCTCGGCCTGGCCGGCGGGAATCGGCTTCGCGGACTCCACGAGCAGGTCGACCGCCTTTCGCATCGCGATGTCCTCGCGCAGCACGTCGTCGCGGCCCTCTTCCTTGGCGCGCTCGAATGAGCGCTTGAGCGCGTCCTCGTCGACATTCTGCGCGCCTCGCTCGGCCACCTCGCGGAGAGCCTCGAAGGCCTCTTCGTCGGACACCTCGATCTTCGCGTCCTCCACGATCGCGGCCAGCACCGCCTCGCGCTTGAGGGCCTGCTCGGCCTCCGGCTCCGCCTCGGTCACGAGGTCCTCCTCGGTCCTGTTCACGAGCTGGAGGTACTGCTGCGGATTCACGCCCTGATGCTGCAGGCGGTGGGCGGTCTCGTGCCACATCTCGTGCGCCTTGGCATGCACCAGCTCGTGCGGCAGGTCGACCTTTGCGTTCTCCACCGCCGCGTCCACCGCGGCCTGGCGGAACTCCTGCTCGATCACGCGCTCCTCCGCCTGACGAAGCTTCGACTCGATGTCCTGGCGCAGCTCGTCGAGTGAGTCGAAGCCGCCGGCCTCGCCCGCGAAGTCGTCGTCGAGCTCGGGAAGGCGCTTCTCCTTCACCTCCTTGACGGTGACGGAGAAGACCGCGTCCCTGCCCGCCACCTGCTCGGCGCCGTAGTCCTCCGGGAAGGTCACCTTCACGTCACGCTCGTCGCCCGCCTTCACGCCCGCGAGCTGGTCCTCGAAGCCGGGGATGAAACGGCCGGAGCCGAGCTCCAGCAGGTACCCGCGAGCCTCGCCGCCCTCGAAGGGCTCGTTGTCGATGCGGCCGACGAAGTCGATCACGATGAAATCGCCGTTCTGCGCGTCGCGCTCGACGGTCTCGAGCGACGCGAGCGACTCGCGCATGCGCTCGATCTCCTGCGTCACGTCGTCGTCTGACACCTCGGGCTCCCGGCGCCCGACCTCGAGGCCCGTGTACTCGCCGAGCTTGGCAGGCGGGCGTATGCCGACCTCGATGGTGAACGCGAACGGCGAGCCGCGCTCGGGCAGATCGCCCAGGCTCACGCTGGGGTCGCCCACGGTGTTGAGGCGCGCCTCGCTGAGCGCCTCCTCGTACCAGTTGGGCAGGGCGCGCCGCACGGCCTCGTCGAGCACCGCCTCGCGTCCCACCCTCTGCATGACCACCTGCGGCGGCACGTGACCCTTGCGGAAGCCGGAGATCTTGAGGTCGCGGCCGAGGGCCTGCGCCGCGCTTTGCACCTCGCGCTCGACGGCGTCCGAAGCCACCTCCACGTCCAGGCGCACGCGCGAATCGGGCAGCTCGGTGGTGGTTGTGGTCACGGTTCCGGCCATGGGCGGGCCACGATAGCGTGACGAGCGTGGATCGCTCCTCTCCGGAGATCAGGCGCGGGCCGGTCGAGCGGCTGTGGGCGTGGCTCTACACCGGGCCGCTCGGGCACCTGTACGGCGTCGGGGCCGATGTGTCGCTGCTGTTCGCGCGCTACGGGTGGTGGCGGCTGCGCGGACGTACCTAGCCGCCCGGGCCCGTCGTGCCGGTGGCGCCGCTGGGCGCAGGCGTCTGGCTCGGCGCCGTGGTCTGCGGTGCCGTCTGAGCGGGCGGGGTTGTCGTCGCCGGCGCGGTCTGCGTGGGGGCGGTCGAGGAAGGCGTGGTTGTGGTGGGAGCGGTCTGCGTGTTCGACGGCGTCTTGTGGGTGTGGTGGCTTGTGCCGCCGCCGAAGAACGTCGTCCTGCTCCCGCGTGCCGCCACCGAGCCGCCGAAGATGAGCTCGGGCAGGGTGAGCACCGCAAGCGCGATCACGAAGGCGATCGCCGCGGTGATGAGGGCCGCGCGAATGTGCACGCGCCGGATCGGCGACGAGCGCTGCTCGGTCCTGTAGATGCGCATCGGGCCGAGCTCCCCGTCGTCGGGCGGGCGGAGAGCCTCCGGCCGTCGTGGAGGCGCGCCGCTCGGCACGCGTTCCCGCTGCGGCACCTGCTGCTGAGCGAAGCGCCGCGACCTCAGCTCCGTGATCCGTCGCGCCGGCCGGCTGTAGAGCTCGCTCGCCACCGCAACGATCACAGGCGTGATCGCCGCCGTGATCGGGGTTCCCCTCTGCCAGAAGGTGGAGGTGACGATCGCGGCGGTGAGCGAGGCGAGGCTCGCAATGATCAGCGTCTGGGGCGACAGCTTTGTGCCGCCATCCTGTGGGCGGCGCTCAGACACAGCGGTCGAGACTAGCGAGCGACGCGCTGCGCGCGTCGAGCGGGCGGAGTTGCGGAATTGCAGAAGTGCGGAATTGCAGAGGTGCGATCAGTTCGCCGCGGGGCTGACAGCTCGCGCGTGGTCAGATCGAGCAATAAGGAGGTGAATCCGGCAGTTGCGCCATCCCCTCATTGCTGCTGTTAGCCCGGTTCGTGCTGCGTAGGCGATCCGGGGTGGCCACCCCCGCAACTCCGCAACTCTGCCCTCAGCCCTTCCAGGGCTGCCCCATCGCCCACGAGTGCCAGGACTCGACCTCGATCCAGGCGTTCACGCGGCCCTGATCCCGGACGGAGTACGCGTCGCCCATGTAGTGGCGCGAGAGGCGGTCGATCCCCTCGAGGTCGGGATCCGGCTCGAGCGAGGCTCGCCCCACGAGGGTCACGTGGTGATACCAGTCGTCCTTACCCATCACGGTGATCGAGACGCGCGGATCCGCGCGTATGTACTCGAGGCGCTTGCGGCTCTCGTCCATGTTCACGAGCACGCGGCCGCCCTCCCAGAGGTACCAGGTGGCGGCAGTGTGCGGACTCCCATCCGGCCGCAGGCTGGCGATCACCGCGGGATTCGGCTGGGTCAGGAACTCGTCGAGCTTGGAAGGAAGCGGAGGTTTGGGCATACGAGCCACATACCCCCCACTCCCTTTCCCCTAGTCCCT
>DATEPK010000360.1:0-3747 GCA_035273245.1 Thermoleophilaceae bacterium | reverse complement strand
GCCTGCGCCGACAGGGCCTTCACCGCGATCGAGCTGAACGCCAGCCCCATTGCGAGCCCGAGCCCGGCGCCCAGCATGCTCACGCCCACGCCCTCGCCGAGGATCAGCCCGGCCACGCGGATCGGCTTCCAGCCCACCGCCGACAACAGCGCCAGCTCGCGCTCGCGCTCGAGTACCGCCATCGCCATCGTGTTGGTCACCGCGATGCCGCCGATCGCCAGCGCGAGCACCACGATCACGAGCACGGCCTTGCTGATCAAAAGGCTGTTGGCGTCGGCGCGGGCGGCCTCGCCCGGATCGTTGATCACCACGGTGCCGGGGAAGAGGCGCTGGAGCTGCTTCGACACGGTGCTCGCCCGAGCGCCGCGGTCGAGCGCCACGGCGATCGTGGTCGCGCCGCCGGGATGCCCCGCCAGCTGCTGCGCCGCGGCCAGCGGGATCACCACGCCCGAGTCCTGGAACGTCGTGCCGGAGTGGAACACGCCGGTGACCTTGAAGCGCCGCTTCTTCACCACCACCGTCGCGCCGGGCTCCACACCGGTCTGCTTCGCGAACTGGTCGCCCACCATCGCCTGACCGGCCGCGAGCGAGTGGCGGCCGCGCACTGTCACCAGCCGCTGCGCGTCGAAGCCCTTCGGGTCGAGCCCGAACGCGATCGCCGCGCCCTCGCCGGGGATCGCCT
Source organism: Thermoleophilaceae bacterium (assembly GCA_035273245.1). Taxonomy (GTDB): domain Bacteria; phylum Actinomycetota; class Thermoleophilia; order Solirubrobacterales; family Thermoleophilaceae; genus JAICJR01. The sequence goes on along the minus strand of DATEPK010000360.1, from coordinate 3,065 downwards.
CCGTCAGGAGCTGCACAGACGTGGCCCGGGCCACTCCGGGCTGTGCCTCGATGCGGGGCACCATCGACGTCGGCAGGACGGATGCCGTGGGATCCGCGATGCCTTTCTGGAACAGGCCGAGGTCCGCCTTGCCCAGATGGATGAAGCCGGCGGCGGTCTGCTTCAGCCCGTCTCCCAGCGATATCAGCGCCACCACCGCCGCCACCCCCACGGCGATGCCCGTGGCGGTGAGAAGCGCGCGGGCCGGCCGGCGCCGCAGGCTTGCCACAACGAGCCCGAACATTGCCGGGGATCCTACGGCGTGTATAAGACCGCTCATGAGCGACGCGCCCGTGCCGTACGGCAACTACCAGTTCGAGATCTATCTCGAGGGGATGAGCGGGAAGGTGCCGGACCTGCCGACGACCTACGCCGAGCTCGAGGCGGAGGCGCACGAGAAGCTGTCCGCCGGGGCATTTGGCTATGTGGCCGGAGGTGCGGGCGAGGAGGTGACGGTGCGCGAGAACCGCGCGGCGTTCGACCGCTGGCGGATCGTGCCGCGCATGCTCGTGGACGTGAGCGAGCGCGACCTCAGCACCACAGTGCTCGGCACCGAGATGCCGGCGCCGCTGATGCTCGCTCCGGTGGGCGTGATGTCCATCGTGCACGAGGAGGCGGAGCGAGCGGTGGCGCGCGCCGCTCGCGAGCTGGGCCTGCCGATGGTGCTCAGCAACGCCGCCTCCACGACCCTCGAGGACGTGGCGGCCGAGCTGGGGGACACGCCGCGCTGGTTCCAGCTCTACTGGCCGACGAACAACGACCTCGCCGCGAGCTTCGTGTCGCGCGCGAAGGACGCCGGCTACAGCGCGATCGTCGTCACGCTCGACACCCGCCTGCTCGCCTGGCGCCCGCGGGACCTCTCGCGCGCCTACCTGCCGTTCCTGAAGGGCGAGGGTGTGGCGAACTACCTCCAGGATCCGGTCTTCCGCGCCGCGCTCGAGAAGCCGCCCGAGGACGACCTGCAGGCGGCGATCGGCCTATGGGCCACGCTCTTCTCCAACCCCTACCTGAGCTGGGACGACCTCGACTTCCTGCAGGCGCACACCGACCTGCCGATCGTGCTCAAGGGCGTGCTCCATCCCGATGACGCCCGACGCGCGGTGGATGCCGGGGTGGACGGGCTGATCGTGTCGAACCACGGCGGCCGTCAGGTGGACGGCTCGATTGCCGCGCTCGAGGCGCTGCCCGAGGTGGTGGAGGCGGTGCCGGATGACTTCCCGGTGCTGTTCGACAGCGGCGTCCGCACCGGCGCGGACATGCTGAAGGCGATCGCGCTCGGCGCCCGCGCGGTGCTCGTGGGGCGCCCCTATGTGTGGGGGCTCGGCCTCGGCGGCGAGCAGGGCGTGCAGCAGGTGCTCCGCGGCCTGCTCGCGGACTTCGATCTCACGCTCGCGCTGAGCGGCTACACCAAGCCGTCAGATCTGGGGCACGGCGCGCTCCGGCGCGCGGATGCTCTCTAGGTCGAGCGACGGCTGACCAGCGGGGCGCCCGATCGCGATGAGCTCGTCGAGCAGCGCCAGCACGCTCTCATGCGTGCTCACGCTCGAGCGCGCGGCGCGCGCCGCGGCGCGGCCCACCGACCCGAGCGTCCAGCCCGCCAGAAGCAGCGTGGCGAACGATGGCTTGCGCGCACCCGGAATCTCCTCGCTGAACCAGGTGAGACACCGCTTGGCGCGGGCGCGGCGCACCCTGCGCGTGGAGGCCGTCCCGACGACCCTCGCGGCATACTCGTAGAGGTCCTGGCGGCGGTCGTCCGGCAGCCCGTCGTTGTAGGCGCGCAGGAATGCGCCAACAACCGGGCACACCGCGCGCGGATGATCGCTGAACGGCTCCGAGGCGAGCATCGACGCGAGCTCCATCACGCACGCGCCCTGGTCGGGCGACTGGTGACGGCCACGCGCCAGGCGGACTGTCTGATAGCTGGTGGGGGACATCGGCGGCTCCTCCGTCACAGGTGACTTCCTGCTGAAGGGATTCCCCCTTTCAGCGCGCCCGAATCGCAGAAGTCACGTTTCGAACATGCGCCGGAACTCGCCCGCGCCGACCACCCGCCCGCCCGCGTCGCGCACGCGCTGCGCCAGCTCGTTGTCGGAGGTGACGACCCTCAGCTCGTCCGGCCGCTCGTCCTGCTCGACCAGCCGCGCGATGTCGTCGTCCGCGGCGTTGCGGCCGCGGCGTTTGGCGAAGCGCACATCCACGCCTTCGGCTTCGAGATCGAACGGCGCGCCGTCGAAGATCACCGTGACCTCGCGGCCGTCCGCCCATGCGGCGAGCTGGTCGGCGAGTGAGCGCATGGCGCCTGGCCGGTCGCGCCACCAGCCGTCGGGCCGCGACCCGATCACGTTCATCCCGTCGACGATCCAGCGCTCGCTCAAGCTAGAGCGCGTCCTGGCCTTTCGCGTACGCGATCTGCAGGAAGTCGGACGCCGTGTGCACGGTGAAGACCGAGGCCACGAAGCGCGTCATCCGCGGCGCCAGCACGAGGCCGAAAAGCAGCCCGGAGCTCGTCCACATGCCGAGGCAGTAGGGACACGCCAGCAGTTCGCCGATGGCGAAGCGCGGCCCCTCGCCGGCCGGCTCCTCGCTCACCTCGCTCGGCCCCGCGTCCTCCGGGTTCTTCGTGAACGGCGCTCGCAGCGGCTGCGTGACCTTGTCCTTCGCGATCAGCCGGCTGATCTTGTGGCTCGCCACCCCGGCGAGCGCGAGGTCCGCCGCGCCGAAGCGCTCCGGCAGTCGCTTGCGCGTGGCGAAGAGCAGGCCGCCGAAGGCCGCTCCGAACACGCTCATCAGGCCGGTGTACGAGCCGAGCGGGCGATCGTCCATAGCTCTGGCTTACCCGAAAGGCGCAGTACACTTACTTACAGAACATAAGCCCCTTTAGGGAGTGAAGCTTTGGAGACATTGATACTCGTGCCGCTGGAGGACACCGTCGTCTTCCCGCACATGAACCTGACGTTGGCCGTGGACGTCGGCGACGCGGATCGCGTGCTGCTCGTCCCGCGCCACGAGAACGACTTCGCGAGCGT
>DATEPK010000359.1:0-3777 GCA_035273245.1 Thermoleophilaceae bacterium | reverse complement strand
GTTCAGCAGGCGCGTTCGCCTGGCTGAGTCCCTCCGCGCCGCCCGCCGGGTGGGCCCGCGCGACGCTCCCGTCGGGCAAGGCCACTCTCGCCTACCCCGCCGGCTGGCAGTCGGTCAAGACCGATCCGGGCACCGTGTCCGCCGCGCTGATGGGCCCGCACGGCCAGATCCGCGGCTACCTCAATGCGACGCCGCAGCAGGGCAGGGAGACGCTCGCCAACTGGGCGCGCTTCCGCACCGCGCACAACGCCGACGAGGGCGACATGAACGTGGTGACCGAGGCCGCGGCGCGTGGCCTGCGTTTCCGCAGCGGCAGCGGCTCGTGCGTGATCGATCGGTACGCCACCAGCTCGGCGCGCTACCGCGAGATCGCATGTCTCGTCCGTGGCTCCCGCGCCTCCACCGTTGTGGTCGCCGCGGCGCTGCCGAAGGACTGGTCGCGCCTCGCGCCACAGCTCGAGCGCGCGGTGTCGAGCTTCGCTACCTGACGAGATCGCGCCGCAGAAGCTTGCCGGCCGCATTGCGCGGAAGCGCATCGACCACATGAAGGGCGCGCGGCACCTTGTAGCCCGCAAGCCGCTCGCGGCAGTGAGCGATGAGGTCGCCGCCGGGCTCCCCGTCCAGCACCACGAACGCGGTCACGAGCTCCCCCCACTCCGGATCCGGCAGCCCCACCACCGCCGCCTCCACCACCGCGGGATGCGCCTCGAGCACGCGCTCCACCTCCGCGCACGCAACGTTCTCGCCACCTGTGACGATCACGTCCTTCAGGCGCCCCTCCACCCACAGGTAGCCCTCGTCGTCGAGGCGCCCGCGGTCGCCCGTGTGAAGCCAGCCGTCCGCCGGGTCGAGCGCACCGGGCGAGATCATCGGACCGCGCGCGAGGATCTCCCCCTCGCCCGAGATCGACAGCTCGACGCCGAGCAGCGGGCGCCCGGCCGAGCCGGCCTTCGTCACAGCCTCGGCAGCGGTGAGGGTGGCGATCTGCGACGAGGTCTGCGTCATGCCATAGGTCTGGAGGGCGGGGAAGTCGTGCTGCGCGGACCATTCGAGCAGGTCGCGCGGCACGGGCCCGCCGCCGAGCAGCACGGCGCGCAGCGCGGGCGCGCTCTCGAGCCCCGCCTCCACGAGGCGGCGCAGCATGGTCGGCACCAGCGAGGCGAGCGTGACCTCTCCCTGCTCGAACGCATCCTTCACGCGCTCCACGTCGAAGCCGTCGTGGAGAACGGCCGTGGTGCCGTAGATCGCGCTGCGCAAGAGCACGGCCAGGCCGCCGACGTGGAAGAGCGGGAGCACGCCGAGCCAGCGGTCGCCCGGGTCCACGCCCAGGTTCCACGCCGAGGCCAGCGCGCTTGCGATGTGGTTGCGATGCGTGAGCGACACGGCCGTCGGCCGGCCGGTGGTGCCGGACGTGTAGATCACCGAATGCTCGGAGTCGAGGTCCGGTGCCCGGCGCGCCTCGATCTCCGCCTCCTCCCCATCGAGCGGCTCCTCCACGCAGAGCCGCGCGCCCGAGTCTTCGAGCTGCCAGCGGCGCTCCCCGCTCGTCAGGCGGGTGTTGAGCGGGACCAGCGAGGCGCCGATCAGCGGCAGCGCGTGCAGCAGCTCAGCGAACGCCAGGCTGGGCGGCAGCGTGGTGGCCACGCGCTGCCCCTCGCGCACCCCAAGAGCCGCCAGCCGGCGGGCGGTACGGGCGGCGCCCTCGGCCAGCTCGGCGTACGTCGTCGCGCCGGCGGCGGTGATCAGCGCCGGATGCTCGCCGTGGCGGGTAAGCCAATCGTCCAAGACGATTTATCGTAGGCGCGGTCCAAGCAAGAGAAAGGCAGCACGTGGCAGTGGAGCAGACGATCGAGCCCGCCCTCGACTGGCAGCCCGCCGGCGAGTACGAGGACATCAGGTACGAGAAGGCCGAAGGCATCGCGAAGATCACGATGGACCGGCCCGAGATTCACAACGCCTTCCGGCCGGAGACGGTGATCGAGCTCTCCGACGCGTTCGAGCGGGCGCGTGAGGACAGCGAGGTGGGCGTGATCATCCTCACCGGCGAGGGCCCACGCGCCTTCTGCTCGGGTGGCGATCAGAAGACACGCGGCGACACCGGCTACGTGGGCGAGGGCCACAAGGTGGGGCGCTTCCACGTGACCGACCTGCACGTGCAGATGCGCCGCCTGCCCAAGCCGATCGTGGCGATGGTGGCCGGCTGGGCCGTTGGCGGCGGCCATGTGCTTCACGTGGTGTGCGACCTCACGATTGCGGCGGACAACGCCAGGTTCGGCCAGAACGGGCCGCGTGTGGGGTCGTTCGACGGCGGCTTCGGCGCCACCCTGCTGGCGCGCCAGATCGGCCAGAAGAAGGCGAAGGAGATCTGGTTCCTCTGCCGCCGCTACGACGCGCAGCAGGCGCTCGACATGGGCCTCGTAAACGCGGTCGTGCCGCTCGAGAAGCTCGAGGTGGAGACGGTGCAGTGGTGCCGCGAGATGCTCGAGATGTCGCCGTTCGCGCTGCGGCTCCTCAAGGCGAGCTTCAACGCCGAGGAGGACGGGCTGGCGGGGCTGCAGCAGCTCGCGCATGACACCAACCTGCTCTTCTACGCCAGCGACGAGGCTCGCGAGGGACGCACCGCGTTCCTAGAGAAGCGCAAGCCCGACTTCGGAAGGTTCCCCAGGCGGCCGTGACCGCGGGCCGTGCAGTGGCGGCCCCGGCCGGAGCCCTGCGGCTCTGGGTGATCGCCGCGCGTCCCCGGACGCTGCCGGCGGCGGTCGCCCCCGTGCTCGTGGGCACCGCGCTGGCGGGCACCGAGGGCGTGTTCCGGCCGCTCGCGTTCGTGTGCGCGTTGATCGGGAGCGTGTTCATCCAGATCGGGACGAACCTCTCGAACGACTACTCGGACGCGCGCCGCGGGGCTGACACAGAGGACCGCCTCGGCCCCGTGCGCGTGACGGCGGGCGGGCTGATGCCGCCCAAACAGGTGCTGGTGGGCACCTACGTGGCCTTCGGCATCGCGGTGGCGGCGGGCGCGTATCTGATCGCGATCGCGGGATGGCAGCTGCTCGTGGTGGGCGCGGCGTCGATTCTCGCGGGCGTGCTCTACACCGGCGGGCCGCGGCCGTATGGCTACGAGGGGCTCGGCGAGCTGTTCGTGTTCCTCTTCTTCGGCGTGGTGGCCGTGGTGGGCTCCTACTACGTCCAGACCGAGCACCTGCACTGGACGGCGTTCGCGCTGTCGGTGCCGGTGGGGCTGCTCGTGTCGGCGATTCTCGTGGTGAACAACGTGCGCGACATCGAGACCGACCGCCGTGCCGGCAAGCGCACGCTGGCGGTGAGGCTCGGGCGCGACCGGGCGCGCCATCTGTTCGCGGCGATGGTGGGCGTGGCGTTCGTGGTGCCGGTGATCGTCTGGCTCGCCGGCGGCCTCTCCGCCTGGCTGCTTCTCACCCTCGCGGCGTTCCCCCTCGTGCCGCCGCTCGTGCGCACCGTGTACACGCGCGCCGACGGCCCGTCGCTCAACGGCGCGCTCGCCGACACCGGGCGGCTCGTGGCGATCTTCTCCATCCTGCTCGCCGCGGGCGAGCTCCTGTCGTGAAGCGCAGCCTGCTGCGGTTGTCGTTTCCCTTTCGCGAGCCGTATGCCACGTCCGCGGGCGTGGTGACCGAGCGCGAGCTGCTGCTCCTGCGGATCGAGAGCGCGGATGGCCAGGTTGGCTACGGCGAGGCCGCGCCCTTCGAGCCGTATGACGGCATCCCGCTCGAGCGGGCGATCGCGACCCTGACGCGCCGC
>DATEPK010000358.1:0-7550 GCA_035273245.1 Thermoleophilaceae bacterium | reverse complement strand
TTGCCGCCCACGCACGGCGACGGCACGGCCTGCCTGCAGTCGAACGCGCCCGTCACGTCGTTGTCCTTCGGGATAGCGCTGTTCGGCCCGTACATCTGGGTGAGCTGCATGTGCCGGATCGGGAAGTGGAGCAGGTAGAGCTTGTGGAACACCTTCGCGAGACCGGCCGCGGCGCTCGCGTTCACCACGATCTGGCCGGTGTGCGAGCGGTGGTCGAAGCCGCGCGTGGTCACCGTGAGCACGCGCAGCTGAGAGAAGCTCACCGGGCAGTTCGAGTGGTAGAAGCCGTGCTTCTTCATCTCTGACCGCACCGACGCCGGCACCGGCTTGATCGACGAGTGGAAGGCGCTGGCGGGTGCCGCCAGGGCGAGCGAAAGCGCGACTACGCGAAGCAAGGCACCCACATTGTTGCGCGCTCCCTGTCGCGCCGACCGCGAGCCAGTAGGCTGGCCGCCGGAGGAGGGCAATGGCATTCGACCTTGTCATCGACGTCGAGAACACGCCGGGCGCGCTCGCGCAAGTGGCTGCCGCGATCAGCGACGCCGGCGTGAACATCGCGGCCGCCACGTGCATCGGGCCCGGGGACCGCGCCGAGCTGCACATCCTCGTGAAGCACGCGGAGGCGGTCAGGCACGCGCTGTCGATCTCCCATCAGGTCACGGTCACGCGCGAGCGCGAGGTGGTGGTCGTGGACGTTGAGGACCGGCCCGGCGTGCTCGCGGACCTCACCCGCAAGATTGCGAAGGCGGGCGTGGACCTCGACCTCGTCTACATCGCCACCCGCAACCGCGTGGTGTTCGGAGCGTACGACCTCGATGCGCTGCGCGCGGCCCTCGGCCAGCCGTGAAGCTCGACCATTGCGTCATCCACGTCTCCGACTGGGAGCGCTCCAACTCCTTCTACAGAGATGTGCTCGGGGCTGAGCTGATCGAGCGTGGAGGCGGCGCGTGCTCGTACAGGTTCGGGTCCGAGCAGCTCAACGTCCACGGACCGGGAGTCGACGCCCATCCGCTGGCCCGCCAGCCGGTGGCTCCGGGCAACAGTGACCTTTGCTTCGAGTGGCCAGGCCCGATCGAAGATGCGGTCTCGCACCTCGAGCAGAATGGGGTCGCCGTGGAAGAGGGCCCCGTGACTCGCAACGGCGCCAAGGGCGAGGGCCGCAGCGTCTACTTCCGCGATCCCGACGGCAGCCTGCTCGAGTTCATCTCTTACGCCAGCGGTCCGCTCAGCTGAGCACCGCCGACTCGTACTCCGGCGTGCCGGCCGCAGTCGGGTCGAACAGCTCCCAGCTTTCCATCCAGCGGTGCGTGCGCTCGAACATCTCGCGCGTGTAGGGCTCGAACACGATCCGCTCACCCGGGCCGAAGCGGCGCACGTCGATGCCCTCAGCCAGATCGTCCGGCATCTCCCGGCGCCAGTAGTGCTTGTAGCGCTCGGGCTCGAGGTCGAGCTCTGCCTGGGCGCGGCGCAGCGCGCGGAAGTAGCGCTCGAGATCGTCTGTATCGGCGTCTGGCGCAACGAGGAAGCCCATGATGAATGTGCTGTCCACGAGCTTGCGGAAGCCCTGCTGCTCGAGGATGTAGTACTGCGCGCCGAACACGTTGGCGGCCTCGATCGCGCGCTCCTGCAGCTGGCGCACGCGGTCGAACGGGAGACCGACGAAGTCGAGCGCGATCTGGTCTCGCTCGAGGAACGGCTCGAGCGCCTGGATCGCCGAGTAGTGGCTGCCGGAGTGGTAGCCCACCCCCACCTTCACGCCGGCGAGATCCTCGGGGCGCTGGTAGGGCGATTCCGGCGCCACGAAGATTCCGGACTCACAGATCGAGTACGCCTTGCCCCACATCTTGCCGTGCTGCGAGGAGGCGGCGGCGTTCACGGCCCAGTGGCACGCCGCGGACACGTCGCACGTGCGTCCCTTCGCCATGTCCTCAAACGCCCCGCTTCGAACGGACAGTGGCGCCGAGTCGGTGCGCTTGACCGACGGGGCGGCCGATCCACTCGAGAAGCCTGTGATCTCGAACTCATAGTCAAGCCCTTCGTCGCGGAAGAAACCGAGTTCCTCGGCGACCCATTCCTGAAGACGGACGTGCGGCTGGATGCGGAACTTGGCCATGACCCTCCTCCGGGCGACGCTTAAACACGGTAAAGGCTACGCCGACGAGGCGAGATGTACGGCCGTCACACTCCTTAACGGAATGCGCGCGCTTCTAGTCCAGCACGAACCGGATATACCCGCCGGCTATCTGAGCGACTGGCTCGACGAGCGCGATATCGAGCGGGATGTCCTGCGCGTTATGGGCGAGCACCTCGAGGTCGATCCCGCCGCCTACGACTTCGTCGTCTCGCTCGGCTCCTGGCACGGCGCCTACGAGGACGTCGAATGGATCCACCGGGAAGAGTCTCTGCTACAGGAGACGCAACGGCAGGACGTCCCGATTCTGGGGATCTGCTTCGGCAGCCAGCTGCTGGCGAAGGCTCTCGGCGGCGAGGCGTTCCGGCGTCCGCAACCGGAGGTCGGCTGGCTGAAAGTTCGAACCCTGGATGAGGCACTGGTGCCGGAAGGGCCGTGGCTCGTGTGGCACTTCGACAGCTTCAGCCTCCCGCCGGGCGCGGAGCTCCTCGCCGACACGCCGGACTCGCCCCAGGCGTACTCCGTGGGCCACAGCCTCGGGGTGCAATTTCACGCAGAGCTCACAACCGAGACGCTTGCGGACTGGCTGGGCAAGCACTCGATCGAGCTCGAGCGGAACGGCGTGAACACGCAGCGGCTGTTCGATCAGGCACGGGAGCGGCCGGATGCGGCGCGCGCCCGGGCGCTACGGCTGTTCGATGCTTTCGTGGCCTGGAGCGTGTCGCGCACTGACGCGCGCCAGCTTGGCCCGAGCATCTGAACGAACCGGGTCGCCGTGCCCGAAGCAGGCGATCTCGACGTCGAGCTCGGCGAGGCGGCGGAAGGTCTGCACCGCAAGCGGCGGGTCGCAGTTGAACACACCGACCATCGGCTCGCCCTCATGGGAAGCGATTGCGTCCCCGGCCACCAGCACCTTCTCCTCCTCGAACAGCAGCGCGATGCTCCCGGGCGTGTGCCCCGGCGCCGCAACCACCGCCGCCGGCCGGTCCCAGTTCAGCGTCGTCCCTTCCTCGAGCGCGACGTCCACATGCACCGGCGGAGCCTTGGGGACGTTCGGGCTCACCTGCTCGAGAAACGGCTTCTCCCACTCGAGCAGCTGCGGCGGCGGCATCGGCTGCTCCCCTTGGATGAAGGGGATTTCGACCGCCGGTGCAAGCACGCGTGCGCCCGTGCGCTCGACCAGCTTCGCGGCCGAGCCCATGTGGTCCTCGTGCCCGTGGGTGAGCACGATCTCGTGGATCGCGCTCCCGCCCAGCGCCTCGAGGATCGCGTCCTCGTTCCCCGCGGTGCTCGTGTCGATGAGGTTGAACCCATCGCCCTGCCGCACCGCGTACGCCTGCACGACCGGCGTGCGCAGGCACCAGAGCCAGTCTGTGAGCTGCTCGACCTCCATCAGCGCGGGTCAAGGATGACGATCGGGATTGTCCGTCCGGTGGCGAGACGCTCGTAGAACGAGTAGCCGGGATAGAAGGCGACGAACTTCGGCCAGAGCTGTGCCCGCTCCTCGTCGGTGGCCACGCGGGCGCGCACCTCGCGAACCTCGCGACCGATCTGGACCGTGGTGTCGGGATTGGCCATGAGGTTGTGGAACCAGGCGGGATTGGTGGGCTGGCCGGCCTTCGACGCCACGACGGCGACGACCTCTCCTTCGCGGTGGTACATGACCGGCGACGTTCGCCTTACACCGCTCTTCCGGCCGGCATGATCGAGCAGGAGAATCCGCGCGCCCGGCATGCCGGGCAGATGACCGCCGAGCCGGCCGCCCGACCAGCGGTAGAGGGCCACGTGGTACTTCGTCGAGCGCGGCCCCATGTAGATGCCGCGCTTGTTCGCGGCCTCAGAGATCGAGAGCGCCAGCCTTGCGCTGAGCGGGAGCGATGTCACATTCCGCGGGCTTGCTGCGTCGTATAAGCGATGACTTTGCAGCGCACACACGGTCTCTCCTTATACAGGGCAAGCCAATGACGCAGAACTCGACATCCGATATCGAAGTCCGCGAGCTGGACCACAGGGCAACTGATGGCGTCGACGTGCAGTTGCTGTGGAACTCGCACACCAACCGCGTGTGGGTCGTCGTGGCGGACGAACGCTCCGGCGACTCGTTCGAGCTCGAGATCGACTCGACCGACGCGCTCGACGCGTTCCACCACCCCTACACCTACGCGTGATCCCATGGCAGCCGCGGTGCGATGGACAACCACCAGGTGGCGGGCGCAGCTCCTCATCTATCTATCCGCCTACTGGGCGTACAGCGCCACCCGCTGGATAGCCGCCGGCGAGGTACCGAAGGCCACCGCGCACGCGCACTGGATCATGCGCCTCGAGGAGGGGCTCCACGTGAGCGTCGAGCGATCGGTGCAGCGCGCGCTCGACAGCGGCGCGCCGATCTGGGTGCTGAACCACCTCTACCTCATCGCCCAGTTCGCCGTGGTGCCGGGCGCCCTGATCTTCCTGTACCGGTACTCGCCTCCGGTCTACCGCACGCTGCGCAACACCCTGCTCGCCACCTGGCTGCTCGCCGTGCCGATCTACGCGCTGTTCCCCGTGGCGCCGCCGCGCCTGGCGGGCGTGGGAATCGTCGACACGATCAGCGGGCAGTCCGAGGCCAGCCTCAACTCGCACGTGGCCACCAGCTTCTACAACCCGTTCGCGGCCGTGCCGAGCCTGCATGCGGGCTTTGCCTTCGCGGTGGGGATCGCGCTCGCCGCCGCGTTGCGCCCACGCTGGGCAAAGGCGCTGGCGCTGTTGTGGGGCCCGCTCGTGAGCCTGGCCGTGGTAGCGACGGGCAACCACTACCTCTTCGACATCGTGGCCGGACTGCTCGTCACCGCGATGGGCTTCTGGGCGGGACAGCTCGTGCACTGGCGCCGCGCGCCTCGTCCGGCGATGATCTCCTGCAGAGCTGCCAATGCCGAGCACGGACTCCTCCGACCTCGAAACCCAGGCGCTCCTGGCCCAAGCCGGAACGGCGCTCGGCCAGCGTGCTTGGAACGAGGCGCAGGAGCTATATGAGCGGGCGATCCTGCTCCGGGAGTCGCCCGAAGCGCTGGAGGGACTGGCCGTGGCGGCCTGGTGGCAGGACGACTTCGACACGGCGATCGCGGCACGCGAGCGTGCCTACGTCCTGCGGCGCGAGGAGGGCCGCGCGGTCGAGGCGGCGCGGCTGGCGGGCTTCCTCGCCTGGGACTACGGGGCGCTGCGCGGAGCGAACGCGGTGGCCAACGGCTGGCTCCAGCGCGCGCGCCGGCTGCTCGAGGGAGTGGAGCCCTCAGCCGAGCAGGCCTGGCTGCCGCTGATCGAGGCGTCGTTCCATCTCGACACCGATCCCGCCACGGTCCTGCGCCTGAGCCGGGAGGCCGCGGAAGAGGCCCGAAAGTACGGCGGGCTCGACATCGAGATGACGGCTCGCACGCTTCAGGGGCTGGCGCTGGTCAGCCTCGGGCACGTGGAGGAGGGCACGCGCCTGCTCGATGAGGGCACCGCGGCAGCCACCGCCGGGGAGTTGTACGACCCGATCGCGATCGGCTCGTGCTGCTGCAACATGATCATCGCGTGCGAGCGCTCACGCGACTTCGATCGCGCGGGGCAGTGGTGCGAGCAGCTCGCCGCGTTCTGCGAGCGCACGGGTCAGCGGCCGCTGCTCGCGCTGTGCCGCGCCCATCACGGCACCGTGCTGATGATGCGGGGCGAGTGGCCGGAGGCGGAGCGCAACCTCGCCTGGGCCGCGGATGAGCTCTCCGAGCTGCGTCCGCCCCTTGCCGGCTACGCGCGGGCGCGCCTCGCGCAGCTGCGGATCCGGCAGGGCAGGATGCGGCCCGCACGCGAGCTGCTCGACCGCGCAGGCACGCATGTGCTCGCGCCGCTGGTACGGGCCGAGCTCGCGCTCGCGCAGGACGACCCTCCCGCTGCGGTCGACCATGCAGAGCGCTACCTGCGCGGGCTTGGCGAGGCGCAGCCGATCGAGAGCGCCGCGGGAAACGAGGTGCTGGTGGCGGCGCTGATCGGAGTGCGAGACATCGCCGCCGCGCGCGAAGCCCACACGCGGCTCGCCGCTACCGCCGAGGCCGTTGGCACCGGCTCGCTGCGCGCGGCGGAGCGTTGCGCCGCCGGTCGGATCGCGCTCGCCGACGGGGATGCCGATTCGGCCCGCCCGGCGCTCGAGGATGCCGTCGACCTGCATGACCGCAGCATCGCGCCGTTCGAGGCCGCCCAGGCCCGACTCGAGCTGGCGGGTGCACTGGCGACCGATCGGGGTGACGCCGCGCTCGAGCAGGCGCTGGCGGCCAGAGCCGCATTCGAGGAGCTTGGGGCGCAGCGCGCCGCGCGCGCCGCCGACAAGGTCGTGGCCCGTCTCGGCGGGCGCAGTGGGTCGGCCGGTCGCGCCGGCCTGACCCGGCGCGAGCTAGAGGTGCTCGCGCTCCTCGCCCAGGGTCTTTCGAACCGGCAGATCGCCGAGCAGCTCGTGGTGAGCGAGCACACGGTGCACCGCCACGTGGCGAACATCTACGTACGCCTGGGCGTCTCGTCCCGGGCAGCCGCCGTCGCGCTCGCCGCCGAGCGGGACCTGCTCGCGTAAGCGGGCCATCCGCTCTTTGCAGGCAAAAGATGGCCCGATCGGGCGATGATCGCGCGGCTCCGCTCGCGCAGGCTTGTCCTCCCACACCGGCCCACCAAAGGAGGACCACATGTCAGCCACGCACACACGCCACGAGACCGAGCACAAGAGCTTCGAGCGCCCCGACGAGGTCCGCGAGTTCCCGAACGGCCGGTCCGAGATCCTCGATATCGGCGGCGGCCAGGTCGGACGGCTCGTCCTCCAGCCGGGGTGGCGCTGGTCCAACGACGTGAAGCCGATCGCGAAGACCGAAAGCTGCCAGGTGCCGCACTTCCAGTACCACGTCAGCGGCCGGATCGCCATTCGGATGGACGACGGCACCGAGTTCATCGCCGGCCCCGGCGACATCACCTCGCTGCCCATGGGCCACGACGGCTGGGTCGTCGGCGACGAGCCGGCGGTGGTCGTGGACTGGTACGGCGCCAGCGAGTACGCGAAGGGCGCCTAGTCGCTGAGAACCTCCGGGGCGGTGGCGTCGTATGCCGGAATCCATGCGGCGCCACGCCCCTCGTGGTGCTGAATCTCGGGCGATCGCACTTGTTCACCCACCCCCCGCCGTCGCGCTGATCAGCACGGTCGTGTAGCCCATGGTGAAACTGCCGCCGGCCGCATCGATGGCCGCGCCAATCCCATCCAGCAGTTCGTCGAGCTGAGCGGGTGGCAGCTGAGCGTTGTCCCCGTGGGTCGGCAGCTGATCGAGCCACTCATCGCGCGTGTACGTGGCTTCCCATTGGAATCTCCGCTGCTGCGGCTCGCCGAACGCTCCCGTGCGCCGGATCCCGTCGGCTACCTTGTCGAGGACCA
>DATEPK010000357.1:0-4985 GCA_035273245.1 Thermoleophilaceae bacterium | reverse complement strand
CCGGCGCTAGTGCGAGCCCAGTCAGGGCCGTCAGGACGCACGCGAGCCAGGCGCGCCCCAGCGGGGCGTTTCTCATGTGCCAATCTCTCTTTCGTCAGCGCTTCCGGGGTTAGCTGACGGGCTCGCGCGGAAAGAGTCGCGCTACGTCTCCTGACGATTCGCCCCGACTGCCTGGTTCCCCCGGCCGCCGTCACCACCTGAGCGGTGGCAGCGGTTAAGCAAGGTTGGTTCCGGCACGTTGTAACGCATTTCGCCGACGGAAGTCGCGCCGGCGTCAGCGATCTTTTTCTTCGCGCGGCACTCGGCCCGCCTCGGCGCCCGGCTCGGTCGCCGGGCCGTGGGGGGCGAGGATGCCGAGAACCCGCATCGCCTTCAGCCCGAGGCCGAGGCGCTCGCGCCCGTCGGTGGAGGCGACGTCGAGCCCCGTGAGCTCCTTCACGCGCTCGAGCCGGTAGCGCACGGTGTGCCGGTGCGTGTAGAGGCGCTGCGCAGTCTGGGCCACGTTCCCGTCCGCGTCGAGGAAGGTGTCGAGCGTGCGCACGAGCTCGGTCTCGTACTGCTCGTCGTAGACCACCAGCGGAGCGACCGTCTCCTCGTGGAAGCGCCGCAGCTCCTCCGGATCTTCGACCATCGCCGGGAGAAGCAGCCGGTACGCGCCCGTCTCCTCGAACGCCAGCTCAGGCACGCCCTGAGCCACCGCCACGTTGGCGGCCAGGAACGCCTCGGCGCCCGCGCGGTGGAGGTCCACAGGGTCCGGCGCCGGGCGGCTGCGCGCCACGGCGATCGTGAAGCCCTGCATGCTCGTCTGGAGCTCCTGCCGCACCGAGTGGACCGCGCGGGCCGCGAGATCGGAGTCGGCTCCCGGGAGCGCGATCACGAGCTCAGGGTCGTGCTGTGCTCGGCCCCAGCTACGCAGCTCCACCCACGCCGCGAGGTACCCGCGCTCCACCGTGCGCACGCCGCGCTCGGCCACGCTCAGAACCCGCGCGCGCCAGTCGCCTTCGGTGGGCTGAAGAGGAAGCGCGCGCAGGACGAGCATGCTGCCGCCGCTCGCCAGGTCGATCCCGAGCTCGGTCCCGCGCGCGACGATGTTCTCGCGATCGGTCACTCGGCGGTCGAGCACGTCTGCGATGAACGCCGCGGCCGCCGCCTCGCTCGCGCGCCCCGGCGCCTTCGAGCGCTCCACCTCCTGAGCGATCAGCGTGCCGAGCAGCCTGAGCAGCGCCGGCGGCGGCGGCTCGCCGCGGGCGCGGTAGCGGAGCTGCCCGGCGCCCACATCCGCCACGCGCAGCTCGAGGATCTCGCCCGATGACAGCACCGCCCGCTCGTCGTCCGGCGAGGCGCACGCCACCGCGAGCACGTTCGCCGATGCATCCACCACCGCCACGCTCGCGTTGAGCGCCTTCGACACCGCGCGCGCGACGGCCGGCAGTCCAGCGCCCGACTCGACCGCCTCCGACACATCGGCGACAGCTTCGAGAAATGCGGGATTTGCAGCGCTTTCGGTGCGCTGTTCGGCGGGCGGCATGGTGGTCAGTTTAAGCGCGGCGGGTGGCTATGCGTGGGCTGAACGGCAGCAATGAGGGTGGGCCCGAAGCGAAAGTTGCCCTTCGCTGAAGGATTGGGGCTGCGTGGACGCCCAAATCCTTCAGCTTGCTGAGACCGTCCAGACCTGCGAAGACCGAGGAGAGCAAGGACGCAGGGAGACCGCAGGGCGCTAGCCCGCGATCGACCGAGGACGCAGCTATCCGAAGGTCTGCAGCAGTCTGGACGGTCTCAGCCCGCGTATTGGTCGTAGAACCAGACGATCGCGAAGCCGATCCCGGTTCCTATCCCCAGCAGCGTGACCAGCATGAAGAGCGTGAGGAAGCTCGCTGCGAGCCGCTCCCACACGCGCCCGTACGACGCCCACGCCGGCGCGAGGATGAAGACGGTGTAGCCCACGAGCACGACAGCGCCGGTGCCGATCAGGGCCCAGGTTGTGGGTGAGAGGCTGGTCATGCGTCAGGTCCTCGCCGGAGCAGTTTCTCTCATGTAGAGGACGATCAGCGCCACGACGGCGCAGAGGCCGAAGATACCGAAGCCGAGGCCCCATCCGGCGGCCACATCGGACCAGTAGTGCGCGCGCAGGTACATCCGCGACGCGCCCACGGAAGCGCAGACGAGGATCGTGCCGAGGAGGACGAGGAGGCGCCGCGTGAAGCCGGGGATCACGCGCCAGGCGATCACCGCCATCGCCACGTAGGCGGTGGAGTAGGCCGAGTGCCCGCTTGGAAAGCTCGCGCCGATCGTGTGCACGAGCTTGTGCGGCGGACGCGGTCGATCGACGCCGGCCTTCGTCGCGGTCACCGCGATGAGTAGCGCGATGAATCCGACGACCAGCGCGACGAGCTCCACCGGCCGCCGCCTCATTGCAAGCGCCACAACGGACACCGCCACGAAGAGACCCACCACCGGCGAGGATCCGATGTTCGTGTACACCTTCACCACGTCGACGAGGCCGGCGGTGCGCGTGCGGTCCGCGAGCCTGAGCAGCGAGCTGTCGGCGGGCGTGAGCATCAGCGGGTTGCCGGCGAGCGTGACGGTGTAGGCGACGAACACGTACAGCCCGACCGCCGTGACGGCGAGCGCGGTGGTGAACTCAAGGCCGAGCGCGCCCGGCGTGAGCCGCTCGCCGAGGAAGCGCAGCCGCGGCCCGGCGACGGCGAAGAAGGGCTTGAGCAGCCGCCGCCATAGCGGACCCACCACGGGTTGCCGCTCGATCCACGCGCTGGCCCGCGCGCGTTGCGCCGGGTCGCGCAGCTTCTTGCGCGTCCACCAGATCGCCACCCCCACCGCCACCAGCAGGCTGAAGATCAGAGTGGCCCGCCCGGCGATCTTCGTCACCTGATCGAACGACTGCCAGAAGACGTAGCCGATCACGCACAGGCCAGGCCCCCAGATGCCGGTGCCGAGGATGCTGTACGGGATGAAGTTCCGGTACTGCATCCCGGACGCGCCCGCCACGAACGGCGCGATCGGCCGCACGAATCCGACGAAGCGGCCGACCAGCACCGTCGCCCCGCCGCGCTTCTCGAAGTGCTCATCCACCTGCGCAAGCCGCTCGGGCGTGATGCGCACCTTCGGGCCGTGCTTCTCGAGGAAGCGCCGCCCAAGGCGACGGCCTAGGAAGAAGCTGAGGCTGTCACCCGTAAGCGTGCACGCCCACACCAGCGCAATGAGCACGAAGATGTTGATCGTTCCCTGACCCGCGATCACGCCGCCGAGCAGGACCGTGAACTCGCCCGGCGCAACGAGGCCGATGAACGCGCCTGTCTCCGCGAAGGCCATGAACCCCACGAGCGCGTACGTCCACTTGCCGAGCGCCTTGGCAAGGTCCTCGATGCCCTTCTGGATGTCGACGTGCGCGAGGACGCCGCTGCCGTAGACGGCGAGGCCCGCCGCCACCACCAGCGCGACCACGAGGCGCTCGCCCCCGAGCCGCTTTCGCCGCACGAGCACGACTGCCAGCAGCAGCACCGCTATGACGAGGGCGACGATTCGGCCAGGAGTCATCCAGTGGCGAGCCTAGTAACCAGGGCTCCCGGGATTCCAGCGGCGGCGCGTTCGGCCATGGCAGGACCGGAGAAGATCCCGAAGGCGGTGGGTCCCGAGCCGCTCACAGCCGCTGCGAGCGCGCCGGCGTCGCGCAGCCGCTCGATGGGCTCGGCGATGTCCGGCTTCAGCGACATCGCCGCCGGTTGAAGGTCGTTCTCCACGCCCGCGGCGAGCATCGCGAGCGTCCCGCCCGCGAGCCCCCGCAGGCCGTCCGGGTCGAGCTGCTCGCGCGTGCTCTCGATGCGGTCGGCCTCGCGGTAGACGTCCGCGGTGGAGAGGCCGTCCTCTGACGGCACGAGCACGAGTCCCATCGCCGGCAGCTCCAGGCGCTCCACGTGCTCGCCCGCGCCGGTGACGAGCGCGTGCCGCGGCTCGATCTGGCTGGGAACGTCGGCGCCCAGGCCGGCCGCCAGCTGCCGCAGCTCCTCGGCCCCCAATGGACATCCGGCAAGCTCGTTGGCGGCGCGCAACGCTGCCGCGGCGTCCGCGCTGCCGCCGCCCAGACCGGCCGCCACAGGAATCTTCTTCTCCACCGTCACCTCGAGTGGAGGCAGACCGGGGTCCACCCGTTGGCGGAACAGCTCGAGCGCCGTCTCCACGAGGTTCGGGCCTTCCACGCCCGGGCACACCACACGGTCGCCGTCGTCGTCGCTCGCGCGCACCGTGAGCTCATCGGCGAGCTTGAGCGACGCGAATATCGAGCAGATCTCGTGCAGGCCGTCGGCGCGCGGCCGGCCGACTTGGAGCACAAGGTTCACCTTCGCCGGTGCGCGCTCGCGGATCATCTGAGCCGCTCCGCGAGCAGCGCGAAGTCGAGCGGGGAAAGACGCTCGGCGCGGGCGTCGGCCGGCTGGCCCATCTCCTCGAGCGCCGCCCGCACGCGTTCGCGGATGCCTGGACGCGCCAACGCCAGCGAACCGGCCAGCGCCTTGCGCCGGTGCGCGAAGGCGTCATGCACGAGCTCGACAAGCTCGGCATTCGGTGGTGGAGCCACACGCCGCAGGAGCACCAGCGCGGACTCCACGTTCGGCACGGGCACGAACACGCTGGCGGACACCTTCCGTAGCACCTTCACCTCTGCCGAAAGCTGGGCGAGCACCGAAGTTGCGCCGTAGATCTTCGAGCCAGGGGCGGCGGCGAGCCGCTCCCCCACCTCGCGTTGCACCATCGCCACCACGAGCGTCGCCTCCGGCAGCTCCTCGAGCGCCTTGAGGATCACCGTCGCGGCCACGCCGTAGGGCAGGTTGGCCACGACCTTGTCCGGCGGCGGACGCAGTGCACCGAAGTCGAGCTCCACCGCGTCCGCGAGGTGCAGCGTTACGCGCTCGCCAAATGGGTCGAGCGCGTCGCGCAGCGCCGGCTCCAGCGACCGGTCCACCTCCACCACG
>DATEPK010000356.1:0-5207 GCA_035273245.1 Thermoleophilaceae bacterium | reverse complement strand
AAGCTCGTGGGCGACCTGCAGAAGTCCGGCGTGTACCACGCGGCCAACGCGGACACGATGAAGCCCGCGTGGAGTGAGATCGTGGGCGTGTCGTGCCAGGCCTGCAACGCGGCGTCGACCGCATTCGACGGGCATGCGATCGAGGGCGTCGGCACGCCCGGTGGCGAGATGTTCTCGCTAGGCCGCGACGACGGCGCCTCGAACTGGCTCACGCCGATAGCGGACGGCGCGCACTACCAGTCCACGAGCACCGCCGACGGGGTGGTCTACACAGTGGACGGCAACGGCTTTCTCGACGTGATCGACGCCGCGACGGGCAGCACGATCGCAAAGCGCCCGCTGAGTGCGGACACCGGCACGCCGACGCAGGGAGTGACGAGCAACGGCGTGTCGATCGCAGAGCACATGGTGTTCGCCTCGGCGAGCGAGCTCCCCACGATCACCGGGGGCGCCACCGCCGGGCTGATCGTCGCCTATCGGCCTGGCTAGGCTGGCGCCGGCGATGTCCGGAACGCCGGCTGACACCACGATCTTCACCACGATGACCGCGCTCGCGGAGCGCACCGGCGCGATCAACCTGGGGCAGGGCTTTCCGGACGAGGACGGGCCACGCGTGGTGATCGACGCCGCGGTGGATGCTCTTCGCGGCGGGCACAACCAGTACGCGCCTCTGCCGGGCATCCCGACGCTGCGCCAGGCGATAGCCGAGCATCAGCGCCGCAACTACGGCATCGAGCTCGACCCCGACACGCAGGTGCAGGTGACGTTCGGCGCCACCGAGGCGCTGGCGTCCGCTCTGCTTGCCCTGGTGCAGCCGGGGGACGAGGTGGCGATGCTCGACCCCTCATACGACTCCTATGCCGCGGTGGTGCGGCTGGCCGGCGGCATCCCTCGCCCGATCCCGCTCGAGCCGCCGGGCTGGCGAGTGGAGCCGGAGGAAGTGGCGGCGGCAATCAGCGACCGCACGCGCGTCCTCCTCGTGAACTCACCGCACAACCCCACCGGACGGGTGCTGGAGGCGACCGAGCTCGACGTGCTCGCGGACTCGTGCCGCCGCCACGACGTGATCGCGCTTACCGACGAGGTGTACGAGCACCTGACCTACGACCGCGAGCGCCACGTCCCGATCTCCACGCGCGAGGGGATGGCGGAGCGGACCGTCACCGTGTCATCGCTCGGCAAGACCCATTCGGTCACGGGCTGGAAGATCGGCTGGGCGAGCGGACCGGCGGAGCTGATCGCGGCCGTACGAGGCGTCAAGCAGTTCCTCACCTTTGCGGGCGGCACCCCGCTGCAGCACGCCGCCGCGGCGGCGCTCGACCACGCTGAGGGCGAGGCGCACGCGCTCGCGCAGTCGCTGTCCGCGAAACGGGACCTCCTCTCGGACGGCCTGCGCGCCGCCGGCTTCGACGTGCTGCACACCGAGGGCACCTACTTCGTGACCGCGGACGCCGCTCCGCTCGGCACCGACGACGCCGTGGCGCTGTGCGAACGCCTGCCGCTCGAGGCGGGCGTGGTCGCGATTCCCGTGTCCGCCTTCACGGCCGAGCCGGCCGAGCGCGTGCGAACGCTCGTGCGCTTCGCCTTCTGCAAGCGCAGCGAGGTGCTCGAGGAGGCGGTTGCGCGCCTCAGGCGGGCTTTCGCGCGCGGAACCTGAGCGACCTCGGACTGGTCTCCACCACCACGTCCTCGAACCCCGCCGCCGTGAGGCGCCCGGGGAGGCCGTCGGGATCCACCAGCACGAGCGTGTCGCCAATGTGGATGAGCTTGAAGAGAAGCCCGTGGCCGATGCTGTCGGTGCCCGCGAACACGCCGCCAGGGCGGAGCACGCGCAGCGCCTCGGCGAACAGCTGGTCCTGCAGCTGCGGCGATGGGATGTGGTGGAGCATCGTGAAGCAGGTCACGCCCGAGAAGCGGTTGTCCTCGAACGGCATTCGTGTGGCGTCGCCCTGCACGACATCCGCGCGATCGCCGAGATCCTCGCGCAGCCGCTCGCAGTAGTCCGCCTCCAGCTCGAGGATCGTGAGCGAGCCGGGACGGCGCGCCAGCACCCGGCTGGTGGCGCCGAAGCCGGGCCCGATCTCGAGCAGATCGTCGCCCAGCTCCACTCCCTTCAATCCCCACGGGACCAGCTCGGTCTCTGCTCTGCGCGACCAGCGGGCTGAGGAGCAGTACACGTTGTGCACGCGGTTCATTGCGTGAACCGTACCGGCCGCGTCAGTGCGTGACGTGCAGCGTGACGTTGCCGAAGCTGCCGCCCCCGCAGCGGGCGCTCATGTGGTACGCGCCGGCGGCGCGCGTGCTCGGGATGCGTGTCTTCGCGGAGAACTTCCCGCTCGGCCGGATGTGGATGAAGAGCGCGTTCACACCCGCGAACTCGTGGCCGGGATGAAAGGCGGCCGAGATCACCGTGACGCTGCCGTTGTGCTCGCAACCGTTGCCGACATTGCCGGACACGTGAACGATCGTCCCGGCTTGGACGGTGTGCGGAGAGGCGTGCAATCCAAAGGGAGCCACGGCTGCGGCGGCGGCGAGGGCCAGGACGCGCATCACGTGCGCAAGCCTCTCACCTGCGGGACTGGCGGCGCAAGGGTGGGCAGAATGGCGTGCTGATGCTCGGACGCCTGCGCACGATGCTCACGCTCGACGTGCGACCGATGAGGGAGTCGCGCGATTACCGGCTGCTCCTGCTGGGGACGATCGTCACCGGCCTCGGCACTCAGGCGGCGCTCGTGGCGCTGCCGTATCAGGTTTACGTGATCACGCACGAGCCCGTGCTCGTCGGCGTGCTCGGCATCGTGGAGCTTGGACCGCTCGTCACCGCTTCGCTCTTCGGCGGCGCGCTCGCCGACCGCCTCGACCGCCGACTGCTGCTGCTCGTCTACCAGCTGGCGCTCGTGGGCTTGGCCGGGGGGCTTGCCGCGGCGTCCTTCCTCGGCACGCCGCCGCTGTGGCTCCTCTACGTGCTCGCCGGGGCGCTGGCGGGCGCGAGCGCATTCGAGCGGGTTGCTCGCGCGGCGATCGTGCCGAACGTTGTGCGGCCGCAGCACCTCCGCGCGGGGCTGTCGACCATTTTCGGCATGCAGCAGCTGACGATGGTGGTCGGACCCGCGGTGGGAGGGATCCTCATCTCCGCGTTCGACGTGCAGGCCGCCTATACGGCGGACGCGGTGAGCTGCCTGGGCATGGCGCTGGCCGCTGCCGCGATGTCGCCGCAGCGGCCGATCGGGGTGGAACGCCATGAGCCCGTATTGCGCTCGATCGCGGAGGGCCTGCGCTTCGTGGGCCGCGAGCGTGCCCTCGTCGGCAGCTTCGCCATCGACATCCTGGCCATGACCTTCGGCATGCCGCGCGCCCTGTTTCCCGTGATGTCGCTGTCCCTCTATCACGCGGGCGCGAGCGGCACCGGACTGTTGTTCGCCGCGGTGTCCGCCGGCGCGACGGTGGCGGCGCTCACCACCGGCTGGCTCGGCCACGCCCGCTACCTCGGGCGCATCGTGATCGGGGCGGTGACCGTATGGGGGCTCGCGATCGCGGCTGCCGGAGTGATGCCTTCTCTGGCGCTCGCGGCGCTGCTCCTGGCCGTGGCCGGCGCGGCCGACAGTGTGAGCGCGGTATGCCGCTCGACCATCTCGCAGACGCTCACGCCCGACCATCTGCGCGGCCGGATGTCCTCGGTGTTCAGCCTCGTGGTGGCAGGCGGGCCGCGGCTCGGCGACGTGGAATCGGGAGGCGTCGCGTCACTCGCATCCACGCGCATCTCCGTCACATCGGGCGGCCTCGCATGCGTGGCGGGGGTCGCCCTGATCATGATCGCCTTCCCGGAGCTGGCCGGCTACGACGGCGACGTGGCAGAGGCCAGGCTGGCAGCCGCCACCGCGTCCTAACCTCAACCGTGTGACCCTGCCGTTCTCCGTCTCGATCGTGTGCCTCACGATTGTGCAGGCGGCCACGGTCGCCCTGCCAGCCGCGCCGCGCATCCCCATGCTCGAGCGCTTCCGCAGTGGCTGGTGGGCGGTCGTCCCGCTCGGCTCGATCGTCGTCGTGATCTTCGGGATTGAGGCGGCGTCGCAGAGCGCGGACGCGCTCACCTACCTGGCGCTCGTGGCGGTGCCGCCGCTGGCCGCGATCGCGCTGGCCGGCGCCGCGCGCGGGGGACGCCCCGCCTACGCGGTCGCGGTGCTGCCGCTGTTCGCCATTGCCTGGGCCAACCGGCACGGGCTCGTCGGCGAGGCGTGCGGCATCGCGCTGTCGGTGCTCGCGTGCGTCACGCTCGGCGTGCTGCTCGCGCAGGTGGCGCCGCTGTCGTGGCTCAAGGTGGGGATCGTGCTGATGGCGATCGGCGACACGGTGCTCGTGGTCTCCCAGCAGCTCCAGGCGCCGAACAACCTGCTCAACATCGCGGCGCCCGGATTGGGGCTTCCCCAGCTCCAGCGCGCGCAGTTCGGCTCCGCGGTGGTGGGCTTCGGCGACCTCTTCATCGCCGCGGTCTTCGGCGCGGTGCTGGCGGCGGAGGGGAGAAGGCTGGGCGGCCCCGCGCGCCTCACGCTGCTGATCGGGCTCGGGTTCAACCTCCTCTTCTTCGTCACCGACCTCCTGCCGGCCACCGTGCCGGTGGCGCTCGCCCTGATCGCTGTCGAGCTGACGCGGACTAGGAGTCCAGCGGACCCATCGGCTCGTCGAGATCGAGCTCAGTGGTCGCCATCACGCGCGCGAGCATCGAGTACTGGCCGATCACCATCATCAGCTCGACCATTTCGCGCGCCGACAAGAGCGCCTTAGCCGCCTCAAACGTCTGATCGGACACGCGCGCGTCGAGCACGAACTCGGTTGTGAAGCGCAGCACCGTCCGTTCGGCATCCGAGAAGCAGCCGGCTTCGACATCGTCGCGCTCGAGCGCCGCCACCTGATCGTCGGTCGCGCCCACGCCCCGCGCGATCGGCTCGTGCTGCACCCACTCGTACTCGGCGTGCGGTGTGAGCCGCGACACGCGCAGGATCGCGAGCTCGCGCAACAGCGGATCGAGGGCGAGCTCTGAGAGCAGCACACCGCCCCAGCGCGCCCACGGACGGAAGGCCGTCTCAGCGTTGGCCATCATGCGGAACACCCCCAGCGGGGGCATCCCGTCGAGGGCCTCGCGGGCCCTGTCGGGAAGGCGGTCCGGGTCGGCGTAGGGGAGGCGGGTCACGGCGCCGCATCCTAATCGT
>DATEPK010000355.1:0-10145 GCA_035273245.1 Thermoleophilaceae bacterium | reverse complement strand
GAGGAAGCCGACGAGGCGGCGGACCCGGAGGCCGAGCGTCTGCTGCGCGAGCGCGAGGAGGCCCGCTCCGCGCGCGACTTCGCCACTGCGGACGCGCGCCGCGACGAGCTGGCCGCGCTCGGCTGGGAGGTGCGTGACACGCCCGCCGGACCCACGCTCGTGCGGCGGGCGTGATCGTCTACGGCCGCAACCCGGTGCGTGAGGCGCTGCGCGGGCGCAGGACAGTGCGGCGGGTGTGGGCGACGGCGAACGCTGCTCGCGAGCAGTGGCTCGCCGGCGTAGACGTGGAGCGCGCAGACGATGACGAGCTCGAGCGCCTGTGCGGCTCGCCTGACCACCAGGGCATCTGCGCTGACGCCGGCTCCTATCCATACGCCGACGCCGCCGAGCTGCTCAGTGACGACCAAGCTCTGGTGGTCTGCCTCGACCAGGTTCAGGACCCGCGCAACCTGGGCGCCATCTGCCGCGTGGCCGAATGCGCCGGCGCTGCCGGGGTGGTGATCCCGGAGCGTCGCTCGGCTGAGGTCACGCCAGTGGTGTGCAAGGCATCAGCCGGCGCGGTTGAGCACCTGCCCGTGGCGCGCGTGAGGAACATTGCGGACTGGCTCGGCGAGGCCAAGCAGGCCGGCGCATGGGTCTACGGCGCCTCGGCAGACGGGATCCCGTACGAGCGGCCCGACTACCGCGGACGCGCGGTGCTCGTGCTTGGCTCAGAGGGGCGCGGGCTGCGCCCACGGGTGGCGGACGTGTGCGACGAGCTGGTGGCGTTGCCGATCCGCGGCCGGGTGCAGTCGCTCAACGTGTCGGCGGCCGCCGCGGCGCTGATTTATGGCGTCCTGCAATTTCGCGCCCACGCGACTTGACAAGGCTCCATAACGTCCGTAATACTCCTGCCATCAGATAAGGCTGAAGTTGAGGTTGAGATCTCGGCTTCGGCGGAAATCTGGCGCCAGGGGAGGTAGTGCGCCACCGGCTTTTCAGAGCCCTTCGAGGGCTTGGAGAGGACGTTCGTGGCTATCTCGACCTCGCCCGCGCGGCCGCTGTCATCGGCCCGCAACTCTCAACCTGAAGTTCAGGTTGATGATCACTTTTTGATCGCCCTTGCCAAGCAGGGCCGAGCCGATGCCTATGACCGCATCGTGCGCCGCTACTACGGCTTCGTGCGACTGAAGGCCTCGTCCTACTTCCTGATCGGTGGCGACTCTGACGATCTGATCCAGGAGGGCCTGGTCGGGCTCTACAAAGCCGTTCGCGACTACCGCAGCGACCGTGAGTCGAGCTTTCGCAACTTCGCGGAGCTGTGCATCACCCGCCAGATCATCACCGCGGTGAAGACCGCCACCCGCAACAAGCACACGCCGCTCAACCAGTACGTCTCGTTCTCGCAGACGCCGGCGGCGCCGGGCGACAGCGAGCCGACGCTCGATGAGGTGCTGCCCGGGCCCACGGCGCACGACCCCGTGAACCAGGTGATCAGCTCCGAGGAGCTTCGCAGCCTCGTTGCGTGCCTCTCGAGCGTGCTGTCCGAGCTCGAGAGCTCCGTGCTCTCGCTCTATCTCGACGGCCACTCGTACGAGGCGATCGCCGAGCGCCTGGTGTGCGACACGAAGACCGTGGACAACGCCCTGCAGCGCGTGAAGCGCAAGGTCGGCGCCCACCTCGCCTCACGCAACGTTCCGCTCTAGGGCGGCGGAATCCGGCTTCGAGGCTACGCGTACAGCCAGTAGTCGAGCCACTGCTCGCGGGTGCCGCCCACGCGATCGTAGACGGCCTGCGCGCGATGGTTGTCGAGCGCCGTCTGCCAGGTGAGCCGCCTGGCGCCGCGCTCGGCGCATGCCCGCCGGCAACCCTCGATCAGCGCTTCGGCGGCGCCGCTGCCGCGCGCCGCCTCGGCAACGAACAGGTCATTCATCACGCCGTGCCGAGCCGCGTCGAGCGTCGACCAGGTCCAGTAGACCGTGGCGAACCCAATCGCGCGCCCGTCGGCGTCGCGCGCGATCAGCTGGACGCCCTCGTGCTCCGGATCTGCGATCAGCGCTCCGGACACGGCGAGCAGCTCCTCATCGCTCGGGGCGACGTTGTAGAAGTCGCAGTAGCCGCGAAGCAGCGGGAGCAGCTCCTCGAGGTCCGCGGACCCAACGCTCGAAATGGTCGGCTTCGTCACCGTCATAACCCCCTTCGCCGGTTACGCTGGCGGTACGCGCGCGCCTTCGAGCGCGACCCGCAGACCGACATCGAGCACCAGGCGCTCGCCTGGTTGCGCGAATAGTCGTAGAACGCCCAGCCGCAGTCATCTCCCGGGCATGCCTTGAAGCGCGTCCACCTGCCGTCGAGCTGCGCCCGCGCGACGATCCCGAGCAGGAGCGCGAACGCGCCGTCGATGTCTCGCTCGTAGAGCTCCAGGCTCGGCCCATCGCGGTGGAACTGAATCAAGACCGCCGGTCGCGCACCGGCCGCCCGGTTGAGCTTCGCCACGGCGTGCTCATCCCAGGCCGCCCCGTTGTTGGCGGCGAGCATCGAGCGGAGGCCCTCCCGGATGTCGAGCGCGCGGCGCAGATCGGAACGGGAGAGCCTCGCCGCGCGGCCGCGCTCGAGCAGGCCGCGAGCCTCGAGCCAGGTGCCCAGCGCGCTCGGCGAGTGCAGAAGCTCGGAGCCGTGCTCGTGCTCGAGGTCGTAGTGCGAGTTCACGAACGCCTGGACGAGGCCGAGCTCTCCGGGTGCCGGCTCGCGTCCGCCCGACTGGGGACCGGCGCGGTAGTCGAAGGCATCCTCCATCACTGGCGTGATGGTATACGCTGGTGACGTTATGCCGGACGACTGGGACTCGTCACCGGTTTGGGCGGAGGCCAGGGCCCGCACGCGGGCCGAGGTTCAGGCTGCCTTCGCTCCCAAGGAGCGCACGTGCCCGGCGTGCGGACACACCGAAGCCACGGCGTCGCGCAACTGCCCCGCCTGCGGCGGCTCGTACGTGGTTGTCCAGCCGAAGCTTTCGAAGCGGGCGAGGCTCGCGATCGCGGGAGGCGTTGCGGCCCTGCTCGTCGCCGCCGGCGTTGCATGGCTGCTCGCCTCGCCGTCCATCGACCGCACAAAGCAGGCCAATGCGCATCGCAGCGCCGCGCAGGAGGCCGCGTTCGTCCGCAGCGAGAAGCTCCGCCTCGAGGCGGAGCAGCGCCTGCACCGCGCCCGCGGCTCGCACGCAGGCGAGCCCCGAGCCGCGCTCGTGGCGGACCTTCAGAACGCGATCACGGCCGATGCTCGTGCGCGTGTGCGCGCGGGAACCTTCCACGGCCCGATCGAGCGGACGGCGTGCGAGGCAATCACGTTCGGGCCGCTCCGGCCGAATGCGGCGCGCGGCGGCTACCAGTGCGTCGCGGTGAACGCCAATATCCCGAAGGGCGTGGAGGTGGGCGGGCAGCTCGGCTATCCGTTCTGGGCGATCGTGGACTATCGCCACGGCGCCTTTGCCTGGTGCAAGATCAACCCGAAGCCGGGAGAGATGGCGACGCAGACGCACGAGCCGGTCGTCGACCCGCCCGCGGGCTGCAACCTGCACATCTGAGAGCTACGCTGCGCGCGTCCCGAGGAAGGAGACGCCTTGCAGGCGACCAATCACGGCGAGCACCTCGTAAAGCTCACGCGCCTCCGTGCGGTGAACGCATATCTCGTGCGGGAGGAGGACGGCTTCACCCTGGTGGACACGATGATTCCGCGCAGCGGCAGGGACATCCGGGCCGCGGCGCAGCGACATGGTGCGGAGATCAAGCGGATCATGCTCACGCACGCGCACAGCGATCACGTGGGATCGGTCGACGAGCTGGCGGAGAGCATCCCGGGCGTCGAGGTCCTGATCTCAACACGCGACGCTCGCTTCATCCGCGGCGAAAAGAGCCTCGATCCCGCCGAGCGGCAGGGCAAGGCACGCGGCGGATATCCGAAGTTGAAGACGTCGCCCACGCGCACCTTCGAACCGGGCGAGCGCATCGGCTCGCTGGAAGTGATCGCCGCGCCGGGCCACACTCCGGGACACGTCGCGTTCCTCGACACGCGGGACCACACGCTCATCGCGGGCGACGCCTTCACCACGATCGGCGGCGTCCATACCTCGGCGAAGGGGCCGCTGCAGTTCCCGTTCGCGGCCATCGCGACCTGGCATAAGCCCACCGCGCTTCAGACGGCCCGCGAACTGCGCGGGCTCAACCCGAGCCGGCTGGCCGTAGGTCACGGCCCGGTGGTGGAGAACCCGGGCGATGCGATGGAGGCCGCGATCCTCAAGGCGAGCTGACAGGCTCTCCGGCCGCCGGCAGCGACACGAGCTCAGCCGGGAACGACAGCTCGAGGCGTGCGCCCCCGCCTTCGGCGTTGGCCGCGGCCACGGAAGCGCCGTGTGCCTCTGCCACCTGGCGCACGATCGCGAGGCCGAGCCCGGAGCCCGGCAGCCCGCGCGCCTCGCTCGCGCGGTAGAAGCGGTCGAACACGCGCGGCAGATCGTCCTCGGGAATCCCCGGGCCGTGATCGCGCACGGTGAGCGCGCCGCCGCGCAGCGCCACCTCCACGGGTGCGCCGGGGCGATTCCATTTGGCCGCGTTGTCAAGCAGGTTGTCGATCGCGCGCCCGAGCCGGTCCGGGTCCCCACGAACGACGCACGGCTCGAGCTCCTCGAGGAACTCGGTGGCGTGCGTCCTGCGGCGAGCCTTGTCCACGCACGCGGCGGCGAGCTCGTCGAGCCGAAGCTCCTGGCTGAGGGTGTCCGGCTGTGCGCCGCGGGCGAGGTCGACCACGTCTCCCACGAGCGCCGTGAGCTCGTCGAGCTCGAGCTGCACGTCGCGCATCAAGCGCTCGCGCTCGTCGTGCGGCATGCCGTTGGCGCGCGCGAGCACCTGGATGTTGGTGCGCAGGCTGGCGAGCGGCGTGCGCAGCTCGTGCGACGCGTCGGCCACGAGCTGCTTCTGCGACTCCACGGAGCTCTCGAGAGCGTCCAGCGTGGTGTTGAAGCTGCGTGCGAGTCGAGCGATCTCGTCATCGCCCTCCACCGTGAGCCGTCGTCCGGCCGGTTCGCCGGTGACCGCCTCGGTCTCCTCCGTAAAGC
This sequence comes from Thermoleophilaceae bacterium, assembly GCA_035273245.1. GTDB lineage: Bacteria > Actinomycetota > Thermoleophilia > Solirubrobacterales > Thermoleophilaceae > JAICJR01. The sequence goes on along the minus strand of DATEPK010000355.1, from coordinate 5,059 downwards.
GCCGGACCGGCCACAGCGCGGCACGGGACACGAGCCAACCGAGTCCGGCGGCGAGCAGCACGCCCGCGCCGGTGATCGCGACCAGCAGGAGGCGCAGCGAACGGAGCGTGTGGTCGGTCTCGGTCAGCGGCCGGGCGATCTGCACGGCGTAGCCCGGCTCGATCGGCGCTGTGAGCACGCGGAGGTGGATCCCGGAGGCGCGCTCATCCGCGAGGAACGCCGGCCGGCCTCCGGCCGCCACCTGGCGCGCCGCGGAGGTAACCGGCAGAGCTGGGCGCAGCTCCGGGTGCCCGGCGATGGCGCCTGCGGGCGTGACGAGCTGCACGTACCCAGCGGCGCCTCCGAACGCCGGCGGCGGTAGCGCCGCACCCAGCACGCCCGGCTGCTGCACGCCCAAAACGAACTTGCGCAGCCCGTCCACGACGTCGGCACGGCTCTCGAGCGCCTGGTCCACCTGTCCGCGCAGCTTTGCCCGCACCGCGAAGTAGCCCGCTACGGATGCGAGCGCAATGGCCACGGCCACGGCCGCCGCCGCAGCGAGCGACAGCCGCGCACCGAGCGAGGACGGCAGCCGCAGACCCGTCATTCCGCCCTCAGCACGTAGCCCACCCCGCGCACGGTGTGGATCAGACGCGGCTCGCCGTCCGCCTCCAGCTTGCGCCGCAGGTAACCCACGTACACGCCCAGCGAGTTCGACGCCGGGCCGAAGTCGTAGCCCCACACGCGCTCGTGGATCAGCGAGCGCGACAGGACGCGCCGCGGGTTGAGCATGAACAGCTCGAGTAGAAGGAATTCGGTTCGCGTGAGCTCGATGCGGCGGCCGCCGCGCCGCGCCTCGTGCGCGTTCGCGTCGAGCGTGAGATCGGCGAAGCGAAGCTGGTCCTGTCCGTCGGTGCCGAGGGTGCGGCGCAGCAGCGCGCGCAGGCGCGCGATCAGCTCGTCCAGGTCGAACGGCTTCACCAGGTAGTCGTCGGCGCCGGCGTCGAGCCCCTCCACGCGGTCGGACACCGCGTCGCGCGCGGTGAGCATCAGCACGGGCACGCGCTCGCCGCCCTGGCGCAGGCGCCGGCACACCTCGAGGCCGTCCATGTCCGGCATCAGGACATCAAGCACCACCACGTCGGCGCGCCCGCTGCCGACGGTGTCGAGCGCTTCGCGGCCGCCCGAAGCCAGCTCCACCTCGTAGCCCTCGAGGACGAGCGCGCGCCGAAGCGATTCGCGTACCGCGCGCTCGTCGTCCGCAACCAGAACCCGTACGCTCATCGCTCTCGCGTAGAAACCTAGTCGTACGCCCGTAAGAACTAGTGAAGAAGAACGGCCCCGGCGTCCAAGGTGGACACCGGGGCCGTGGCGCTTCTTCTGCGAACCGCGTCTAGCCGCGGCACCAGGGATCGACGAGCAGATCGTCGACCTGGAAATTGCCGCCGTAGCCGACTGGCACGAACCGGATTTGGACGTTCGCCTGGCCAGCATGCATCGCCCCCGTAACTCCGAGGTCGATTGCCAGCTTCCGCGACGGCTCCCACGCGGACCCGGCCCAGACGTATCCGGCCGTATTCCGCACCACTCTCCCGTGCGACTCCGTGTAGAGGACGTCTACGCGGAGCGCCGCGAAGCGCGACCCGGTGTTCCGCACCATGAAGCGGAACGTGGGGTAGCCCTGCGCGACACAGAAGGAGGGGCTGGTCGCCGATGCACCGTCCGGGGTCAGGAGCGAGTTCGAATCCGAAGAGCCGTTCAGGTAGTACGACTCATTGCCGGAAACAACGCTCGCGCCCGACATATCCCAGTCCGTGCTTCCGGCCTCGAGTCCACCGTTGACCGGGGACACGTAGTACGCGGAGTCATTCCACTGCGAGAACGACTGATGGGCCGTCGGGTAGCTGCACGACGCGAACGCATTGGGAGCCCAAAGCGCAAACGCGAGCACAGCGCCCACAGCCGCCAGCGTCCCGCGGCGGAATGATGGACGAGAAAACGTCATGGGTTGCAGACCTCCGTGTCTTGCATATCGGAGCTCTGAGCGGCAACCGAGCTATCTCGCGTGATGCGAGACCTCTGGCTTTGCGTCCCCGCCTCGCGGCGGGTTTGCCCCATTCGTCTCAGCGCCTCCGGATATTCGGCCCTGCCCTTCGCACGTGTATGGGACGTTCGTCCAGCGTGGCGGTCCAGCGGAGGCACCGGATGCCGATTACAGCGGGCAATTGGCCCGTTTCCGGGCCAGCTTCGCCATGGACGGAATGCCCAACACCAGCTTCAGCGACCACGACGCGGATCTGCTCGTGGCGGAGGTGCGCGCGCGCAAAGGCCGCCGCGTGCGCTCACGGGAGCTGGCGGCCGAGGCCGTGATCGGGGCCGCATTCCTGGCAGCCGCAGCCGGTATCGCCGCTGGACTCCATTGGGATCGCCCGCTGTCTGTTGGGGCGCTGGTCACCTGGCTCGCCGCGTACATCGTTGCCTCGCGCGTGCCGTTCGAGGTGGGGGACGGCTTCGCGGTGCCCACCGAGATCGTGTTCGTGGCGGGTCTCTTCGTGCTGCCGGTTCCGCTTGTGCCCGCCATGGTCGCCGGCGCTTCGCTGGCGGCGCGCGCGATGGACGTTCGCAGCTTGCGCATCCATCCTTCCCGCGCGCTGAACGGCATCGCGGATTCCTGGTTCGCAGTCGGGCCGGCGCTCGTGCTGTCGCTCGCCGGCGGTTCACATCCTCACTGGTCGGCGTGGCCTGTTTACGTGGGCGCCCTTGCGGCGCAGTTCACGGTCGACTCGGTGTGCTCGGTAGTCCGTGCGTGGGCCGCGTCGGGCGTGCCGCCGCGCATGATGCTCCCCGCTCTGCGCTGGGTCCACAGCGTAGACGCCGCCCTCGCACCGATCGGGCTGGTGCTCGGCTTCGCCGCCGCGAACCGCCCATACCTCCTGCTGCTGAGCCTGCCGCTCATGGGGCTGTTCGGGTACTTCGCGAGGGAGCGCAAGGCGCGGATCGACAACGCGCTCGAGCTGAACGGCGCGTACCGCGGCACCGCGATCCTGCTCGGGCAGGTGGTGGAGAGCGACGACGCCTACACCGGCGAGCACAGCCGCGGCGTCGTGGAGCTGTCACTGGCCGTGGCGGACAGGCTGGGGCTCGACTCTCGCGCACGCGTGCGCGTGGAGTTCGGCGCGCTGCTGCATGACGTCGGCAAGATCAGCGTGCCGAAGGAGATCATCAACAAGCCGGGGCCGCTGGACGACGACGAGTGGGCGGTGATGCACCGCCACACGATCGAGGGCGAGGCGATGCTCAAGCAGGTGGGTGGCTTCCTGGCCGAGGTGGGACGCTTGGTGCGCTCCTCGCACGAGCACTACGACGGCACGGGCTACCCCGACGGCCTGGCGGGAAGGGCGATCCCGATCGAGGCGCGCATCGTCTCGTGCTGCGACGCGTTCAGCGCGATGACCACCGATCGCTCCTACCGGTCGGCCATGTCGCTCGAAGCGGCACTGCTCGAGCTGAGCGCATGCTCCGGCAGCCAGTTCGATCCCGCCGTCGCGAACGCGCTCGCGGAAGTGGTCGTGCATTCGGCAGGACCGCCGCCAGAGCCGGAGACAGGACTCGAACCTGCGACCCTCGCTTTACAAGAGCGACGCTCTACCAACTGAGCTACTCCGGCCTGCGCCGCTCAGTCTAGGCAGAAGGGCTAGGCCGCTGTGGTGGCGGCGTGCTCGATGTTGCCGTGCCCGTTGGAGGACACGGGAACGAACGGCGGCTCGGCCTCGCGGCTGCGGTTGAGCCGCTGCTCCACGACGCCGAGCACTGCTCCGAACAGCGCGTGACGCCAGGTGGCCTGCGCGAGCGCGCGCGGGTTGCCCGAGAGCTTGGGAAGCTCGCGCCCCGCGGGGTGATGCTTCTCGGCGAGGTCCACCAGCGGCCAGCTGGCGAAGTTCTCCGCGAGAGCCGCACTCAGCCCGCGCACCACCGGCGGGCCGAACAGAAACGGCCGCAGCTGCGCGTAAAGCGCGCCGAACGCCGCGCCCGTGCCGATGTGGAGCGCGATTCCGACGGCCCGCCACTCCGAGCCGCGCGTGACCGCCTTGCCGAGCAGCTCGACGTCCGAGTAGTCCACACCGAACACACGCCTGTCGAGCGGCGACTGTGCCGCCCACAAGGCGGCGCCCAGGCTGCCCGCTATCGCTCCGTTGAGGCTGCGGCTCGCTGTCACTGCAACCAGCCTACCCACCGCGGCCGCCGATGTGTAACCAGCGTTGTTCCGGTGAGTACTTCCAACATGCCGTCCAGGGCTCCGGCGCGGGATCTCGCGATCTATCACGAACGCACGCGCTCGCGTGGAGTCCAGCCGATTGTCTTCGCGATCGTCCGCGGCGTCCTCCAGCCGCTGCTGATCGTTTACCTCCGTCTCGCGCGGATAGGCCGCGATCACGTGCCGAAGAAGGGCGGCGTCCTGCTCGCCCCGAACCATCGCAGTTTTCTCGATCCGTTCGTCGTCGCCATCTGCGTCCGCCGCCCCTCGTACTTCATGGCGAAGCAGGAGCTCTTCCAGAAGCGCTGGCAGGGGTGGCTCCTCAACTGCCTCGGCGCGTTCCCGGTGAAGCGCGGGGAGGCCGACGAGGAGGCGATGAAGACCGCTCGGATGCTGCTCGAGCAGGGCAAGGTCGTGCTCGTGTTTCCCGAGGGCACGCGCATAAGGAAGGGCTCGCTCGGCAAGCCCAAGCGCGGCGTGGGCCGCCTGGCGCTCGAGACCGGTGTGCCGGTGGTGCCGATCGCGGTGGTGGGCAGCGAGAACGTGCGCCGCGGCTGGAAGATCCGTCCCGCGAAGGTGAAGGTGCGCCTCGGCCGGCCGCTCACCTTCCCGCGCGCGGAGAACCCATCGCCCCGGCTCGCCGCCGAGGTGACCGAGCGCATCTGGCCGTGTGTCGAGCTTCAGTGGGAGTGGCTCGGAGGCCTGCCGCCCATGCGCAAGGCGGCGATCGTCGGCGCGGGCTCGATGGGCACCGCCCTCGCCACGCTCCTCGCGCGCGCGGGCGTCGAGGTGCAGCTCGGCTGCCGCACCCAGGTAACCGCCGAC
>DATEPK010000354.1:0-5991 GCA_035273245.1 Thermoleophilaceae bacterium | reverse complement strand
ACGGGCCACGACGCGACGTTCCACCACCACCAGTGCCAGTGGAACGTGCCGGTGGCGTGCAGGAAGAGCTCCACCGCAACGCTGACGATCGAGAGGCCGAGCGCGACCGTGAAGCGGTGGCGGCCGTCGGCGGGCAGCAGCTTCACGTAGACGATGCCGGCCAGCGCGAACATGAACGAGATCTCCACGTTGAGCCCGACCAGGAACTGGTACGCGGTCGGCCCAGTGGTGGCCCACAAAGGCGCGGTGTTGGTCCCGTGCAGGACGAGCGCGTTGATGATCTCGTTGAACCAGTCGGCGAGCCAGATCGCCAAGCCGGCCGCGATGATGTCGAAGCGCCCGCGCTCCACCTCGTTCGCGTACGCGTAGATCACGAACGCGAGCAGCGCGACCGCGTACCACTTGAACTGCGACGGGTCGCGCACCAGGCGTTCGGCCTCCAAAGTGGGCGCGGTGCGAGCCGCGAGCAAGGAGGCCATGGCCGCGTAGGCTAAGGGCATGGCTCGCTACGCCGCCTTCCTGCGCGGGGTCAACCTCGGCCGCACGCGCAAGATCTCGAGCGCGGACCTGCGCGCGCACTTCAGCGCGATGGGCTTCGCGGACGTGGGCACGTTTCGCACGAGTGGGAACGTGGTGTTCGGCGGCGCGAGCGGCTCGGAAGCGAAGCTCAAGGCAAAGGTGGAGAAGGAGCTGTCCGCGGCCGTGGGGTTCGACGTGACGGTCTTCCTTCGCAACGAGGAGGAGGTGCGGGCGATCGCCGAGCATCAGCCGTTCCCCAGCAGGCAGGTGGAGGCCTCCGGCGGCAAGCTCCAGGTGTCGATCCTCCCGAAGAAGCCGACGGCGTCCGCGCAAAAGAAGGTGCTCGCGCTCGCCTCCGACCAGGACAGGCTGGTGTTCGGCGAGCGCGAGCTGTACTGGCTGCCAAGCGGCGGGATCCTCGACACGGAGCTCGACCTCGGCGAGATCGAGAAGCTTGTCGGGCCCAGCACGCGCCGCACGAAGGGCACGATCGAGCTGCTTGCGGAGAAGTTCTTCGGCTCAGGTTGACGAGGGCGCCAGCTCGAATCCGTGCGCGGGCGTCTCGCTCGCCAGCGTGCGCCAGCCGATCCAGCACAGCGGCACCAGCATCACCACGGAGCCGACGATCAGCACGCCCACGCTGGGCGCCATGAAGCCAACCATTTCGACCAGGGTGCCGGCCACCAGGCCTGCGACCGCCCATGCGGGGACGGCTCGCGAGCGGTAGAGCGCCAGCGAGAGCAGCACCATCCCCACGACGATCGCGATGCCACCAAGGCTGAACACGAGGGTCGCTCCTGCCACGTTGTCGAAGCGATGGAGCAGGGCCGCCATCTGAGCGCGATCGGCCCCGTGCCCGACCATCTGCCACGTCACGAGCTGGGTCATCGAGTCGCCCACCGCCACGAGCGCGCCGAAGATCGACAGCGTGCCGCCGATGTTGGTGAGCCGCGGCGAGCGCTCGGCGCTGAGTCGCATCAGCCCGATCAGTGCGGGGACGAGCAGCATGCTGCTGGCGAGGATGAGGATGGTGCAGAGATAGAAGCGCGAGGGGTGCTGGGCGATCACGGCGAGCTGGGCCGCGTCGTCGCTCTTCATGGCGGGCCACACCACGGCCGCGGCGAGCCCGAGCACGCCGCTGCCGATCATCGAGCCGCCGAGGGCGGTTCTCGTGAAGCGTGTGGGATCTGAGAGGGTGGACATGCGGGTCTCCTTGGTCGGGTGGAGCCAAGCTACGGCCGCGCCCCCCGGCGGTCATCGGCCCGCCATCGGATTCGCGCTCTGCCTGTGGTGGGATCGCGGCTCTGCCTCAAGAGGGATGACGGCGGGCCCAAGCCGATTTATGTTGAGCAGGTGAACCCGCTGCGCGCCACCCGTGGCCTGCCGCGCGGCGACGTGGTCTTCGCCGTCGGGCTCGCCGCGCTCGGGGTGGTGGACGTTTTCGTGGGCGGCTGGCGCGGGCCGACGGCTGTGAACGCGGTGGCGGTCCCGCTGATGGCGCTCGCGCTCGCCTGGCGCCGCCGCCACCCGCTGGGAGTCCTCGCGTTCGTGGTCGCGTGCTTCACCGCGCTGTCCGCGGCCTTCGGCGCGCCCGAGACCTCCACGGCGGTCTTCATCCTGGTCGCGGCCGTCTTCTCCGCGGCTGCACACGGCTCGAACCCCGTGGCCACCGTCGCGCTGTCGGTTGTCGTGGCCATCGTCGAGACGACGCTCGACCCGCTCATCCACACCTTCGGCGACGCCGCATGGAGCATCATCCTCGTCACGCTCACCCTCGGGGCCGGCTTCGGAATGCGTGCGCGGACGGAGGCGCTCGAGCGGGGTCAGGAGCTGATGGCTGCCGCCGCGGCGGAAGAGGAGCGCAAGAGGATCGCCCGCGAGCTGCACGACATCATCTCCCACAGTCTCGGCGTGCTCGTGCTGCAGGCGGGCGCGGCCGAGCAGGTGGTGGAGCGCGATCCCGAGCGTGCGCGCGAGGTGCTGCGCTCGATCCGCGCCACCGGTCAGGAGGCGATCGGCGAGATGGGCACGCTGTTCGGCCTGATCCGCGGCGAGCCGGTGGCGACGCGCGAGCCGCAGCCTTCGCTGGCCGATGTGAGCAAGCTCGTCGAGAAGATGCACGACGCCGGGCTTGACGTGCGGCTCGACGTGGAGGGCGAGGCGCGTCCGTTGCCGGCTGCGCTCGAGCTGTCCGCGTTCCGGATCGTGCAGGAGGGACTCACCAACGCGCTGAAGCACGCGGGTCCCGGACATGCGAGCGTGATCCTCCGCTACGCGGACGAGGAACTCGAGATCGAGGTGGCGGATGACGGCTCGTCGGTGAACGGCAACGGCCAGGGGAGCCGCCGCGGCCTGGCGGGCGCCGGTGAGCGCGTGGCGCTGTTTGGCGGGAGGCTGGACGCCGGACCGCGTCCGGACGGCGGCTGGACGCTGCGGGCGGGATTCCCGCTCGAGCGATGATCCGCACCGTCGTGGCGGACGACCAGGCGGTGGTGCGCGGCGGGCTGCGCCTGATTCTCGAGACCCAGGAAGACATCGAGGTGGTGGGCGAGGCCGCTGACGGAGCCGCGGCGGTCGAACTGGTCCGCGAGCTCGACCCGGACGTCGTCCTCATGGACATCCGCATGCCGGAGATGGACGGCATCGAAGCCACTCGCCGGCTCGCGCTCTCTGGCTCGTCCGCACGGGTGCTCGTGCTCACCACCTACGGCCTTGACGAGTACGTATACGAGGCGCTGAAAGCCGGCGCGGCCGGCTTCCTGATCAAGACCGACTCACCCGAGCGGCTCGTGGAAGCGGTGCGCGTTGTGGCGGGCGGCGAGTCTCTGCTCGCGCCCGAGGTCACGCGGCGGTTGATCGACCGCTTCCTCGCCGGCGCGCCCCCGGGCTCGTCGCCGCCCGAGCTCGACGAGCTGACGGACCGCGAGCTCGAAGTGCTGAAGCTCGTCGCGCGCGGGCTTTCCAATGCGGAGATCGCCGGGACTCTCTTCGTCAGCGACGGCACGGTAAAGACGCACGTGTCGAGCATCCTGTCCAAGCTCGGCCTTCGCGATCGGGTGCAGGCGGTGGTGTTCGCGTACGAGTGCAGCCTGGTCGAGCCCGGCCACGCATCCGCCTGAACGGCGCGCACCAAGGGCTATCTTCTTTTCGATGTCAGAGCAGGAACACCGCCGCTCACTCGTCGAGCGACGCATCGTGCGAAGCGGTGTGGACGAGAGCCGGGAAGGCAAGCCGCTCTCCCGCCGCGCGCGCCAGACCAGGCGAACGGTGGAGGCGTACCTCGCCGCCGGTGTGATGCCGCGCTACATGGAGCGGCTGCGCGAGATCGAGGCGGAGCGCGCCAACCTGCGCCGCCGCATCGGCCGCGCCTATCGCGCGCTGAAGGAGACATGCGGCGACGACCGCGAGGCCTTCGCCCGCCGCTGGCGCGAGCGCGCGCACGAATGGAGCTTCGACGAGATCAACCAGTTGATCAAGGAGCACAACGACTGGTATCCGATCGAGTCCGGCCTTCCGCTCGACCCGCGCACCCGCGATTACGTGCCGATTCGCGGCCGCTCCTACAGGCGCACACCGCTCGGTCCGGACTGGGTTCTCGAGAACTTCCCGGCCGAGATCTGAGCGGCAACACGCCTATCACAATCTTGGCGGCTCATCCGACCGCCAGATGTGCTTTATTGCCCGGTCACAACCAGCCGAATCTCCGTCGTCCAGATGGCGGGGAACGGGGGAACCAATTCAGGGCCGGTAGTCGTTCGCCGGCCCAGGGGCGAATCGCACGCCGTAGGGCGGCGTAGCGCGTTCTTTCTCGCGCGAGCCCGTCAGCTCACCCCGTAGGCGTCAGAAAGAAGGGGCGAACTGTGCAGAAACGGACCGCTGCTCGCGGTGGGCGAAGCCTGCGCGTAGCAAGACTGCTCGGCCTCGCGATGCTGCTCGCGACCACATGCCTCGCCGCCGATGCGCGCGCGAATGTCCACGGCACCCGCGCCACCGCGCTGATCAGCCGCAACGCCAACGGCCCGAGCACCGGCGGCGCCTTCAGCCAGGACGGGCGCAGCGCTTCCCTGTACGCCTTCACCAGCGCGGCGACCAACCTTGTGGGCGGCGACACCAACGGCGCTAACGATGTCTTCGTGCTTCACCGCAACGGGATGGGCGGCGCGATCGAGCGCGTGAGCGTGTCGAGCAGCGGTGTGCAGGCGAACGGCAACAGCTCGAGCCCCTCGGTGGACGGCAGCAACAACCGCAGCCCGCATTGCGTCGCGTTCCAGTCGAACGCGACGAACCTCGACCCGCGCGACACCGCGCCCGACTCGGACATCTACGTTCACAACCTTGCGAACCACACCACGCACGTGGTTGCGCCGCAGGCCCAGGATGCGGTGAGCCCGACGATCGACGGCGCGTGCCGGTTCGTGACCTACGCGGCGGGCGGAACGATCTACGTCGCGAAGGTGGGCGGTGGCGCGCCGCTCGCGATCGCTGCGGGCGACCAGCCCGATCAGGAGACCGACGGTCGTGGGGTCACGTACGTGCGGGGCGGCCAGGTCTGGTACCAGCGCTTCTCGCCCGGTCGGCACGGGCTCCGCAAGCGCGGGCCGGAGCGGCTCGTGAGCGCGGGGTTGAGCGGCGCCGGGAACGGCCCCAGCGCCCACCCATCGGTGAACGCGAACGGCGAGTACATCGCGTTCGAGTCCGCGGCCACGAACCTGTGCACGGGCCTCTGCCGTGGTGTGTCTGGCGACCGCAACGGCGCCACGAGCGACATCTTCCGCCGCACGATGACCCACAGCGCGCCGACGCACGACCGGATGGAGATGGCGAGCTTCTCGTTTGGCGCGAACGCTCAGGGCAACGGCCCGAGCAACGACCCGGTGATCTCGAGCGCCGGTCAGTTCGTGCTGTTCGACTCCGCGGCCACGAACCTGCGGCCGAAGCGCAGCTTTGTGGGCACCGACCCGAACGGCCACGTGCGCGACGTGTTCCTCTGGAACTTCTCGCTGCACCGCGGCTACGGAAACGTGTCGCGCGAGTCGCGGCCGCCGAACAACGGCGCGTTCTCCACGCCGAGCGTGGACCCGGCCACCAGCGCGCACGGCAACTACGTCGCGTTCACCACCAGTGCCGGGGCGGGCGCGGCAGGTGGCGGCGGCGCGATCCCCAACGTGTTCATGCGCTTCCTGGGCGGGGCGTAGCGCATGCACGGTTAGCTGTCTCTGAGTAAAGTGCGGCCATGCGCGGTGAGCTGCTGGTCGCTCTGCTCGCTTGTGGCGCGCTCGGCGTTGCCGGCTGTGGTTCCGGGTCAGTCGACTTGGTGACGCAGGCTCGCACTGTGGCCAGCTGTCGCGTGGACTCTCCCGGGCCGCCTGCGGCGACGCGCGCCGCCCCTGGGCGGGCGGTCCTCAATACGCTGCGCACCCTCAGCCGACCCGCGCGTCCTCGAGACAAATTGTCCGTTGCGCCGCTGCGTCA
>DATEPK010000353.1:0-5219 GCA_035273245.1 Thermoleophilaceae bacterium | reverse complement strand
GCTGAGCTCGGCGCGAAGTGCACGGTCTTCATGTCGGTTGCGGGGTCGAGCACCACGGGCCCGAGCAGCCTGTTGCGCCCGCCGTTGCCGGGGAAGAGGCTGCCGCCGGGACGCACGAGCCGGATCGTGTAGCGGCCGGGTGAGACGCCCACTCCGCCAGGCGAGGCGAACTGGCCGCGCCCGTTCAGCTCGTGCCTGATGCGGCCCACGCGCTGGTTGTCCACGTAGACGGTGTAGCCGCGGCCGAACGAGCCCTGCACCCACACCTGGTAGCGGCCGCGCTGGGTGATCGTCACGCTGCCGGTGAGCGTTCCGGGGCCGTATGGCCGGAGGTTGGTGGGATCCGTGCCGTCCGGCGCCCACGCGGCCGGATGCTGCGCCTTGCTCGGCATGAGCACCGGCAGGAGCGGCCGCTCCACATAGGCGAGGCGGCTGCCATGCCGCGACACCGCGCGCACGTCCGTGCAGCGCGGCACCCCGCCCGGCTGGAGCGGAGTGCCGAGCCCGAGGTGGTCGACGGGCCCCGGGCCGCTGCGGCGCCACAGCTCGTAGAAGCGGCCGATCGAGATCAGCCGGTAGTTCGACGGCGGCCGGCTCGCCGACCCCGACCTGCGCAGGAGCAGCAGCGGGAAGTGCTCCACGTAGCTCGTCGCCAGCTGGTCGATGTCACTGGAGAAGCCGAAGCGCGTGGCGGTGCCGTCCGGCAGCACGGCCCGGGGCTCGCCCTGCCACGACTCGTTCGAGCCGCTCGGGTCGGTCTGCCTCAGGAAGTGCTTGCCGAACTCCTCGAACTCCGTGTAGAGCAATGGCCCCTGGCCCGCGTAGCGCGAGCCGATCGAGGCGAGCTCCTGCATCCGGCCGCGCGGTGCGAGGTCGACATCGTGGTAGGCGAGCGCGTTGCTCCACAGCACGCCGAAGGCGATAGCGGCGGCGAGCAGCAGCCCTTCGATCCGGCGCCCCGTTTGCAGCAGCGCTGCGGGGCCGATCATCGCGATCGCCACCACGGCGGGCGACACGATCATGAGCGCTTTTGCGTCGCCCCACGCGTTGCTGCGCGCGGTGATGTAGGCCCAGCCGATGAGCGAGGCGCCGGCGAACACAAGCGGCCACGCGCTGCGCCGCAGCGACCACAGCGCGCCGAACACGATCGCGGCCAGCTCCAGGCCGATGAGGATGTAGGTGGCGGTTGCGTGCGTGAGGGGCAGGCGGAAGTCGCCAGTGGGCCAGATGCCGAAGGCGTGCCAGCGCGACAGCGGGCCGAGCAGGTTGCCGAGCTCCGTGCCCGCTGTGAGCGACACCGTGGTGTCGTGCACGAACGTGCCCACCACGGCCAGCGACGGATACGACAGGATCGCGGCCACCACGAGGAACGCCGCCACCTCGATTGCCAGCACGCGCCACGTGTGGAAGCCGCGCATGGCGAGGACGCCGATGGCCACCGCGAGCAGCACGGGCCCGAGCCAAGGCAGGATCGACGCGTTCAGCACCCCCACCGCGGCGGCCGTGGTGACCGCTAGCGGCGCCACCGCGCGCAGGCCGCCGCGCCGGCGCACGTAGTCCGCCCCCACCGCCACGGCCATCGCGATGAGGCAGATCGTGGCCATCTCCTTCAGGGTGCCTTCGAGCGCGTACGCGTACACGAGCGCCGGCTGGGCGGCGAGGAAGGCGGCCACTGCGCGCAGCCAGCGAGCCTCGATCGCCCGCTCGAGGATCGCGTAGATCGAGAGCGCGGTGAAGGCGGCGAGCAGCGCGAGGTAGGGCTGGTAGATCCATGCCACGTCCTGGCCGATCAGCGGCCGCACCACCCCGAGAGCGGTGTGGGCTCCGGTGGGATAGGCGGTGGCCAGGTAGCCGGCCAGCGCCGCCTGATAGGAGGACGGTGCGAGCCCGCTGACGGAGTGGCCGTGGCTCATCACCCAGTCGATGAGCGAGAAGTGGACGGCGGTGTCGCCCAGGAGGGTGTAGCCGAGGAAGGTGGCTTGGCCTGACAGCACCACGGGCGCTGCGTAGACCGCGAACGTTGCGAGGCCACAGGCCACAGGCCACAGGCCACAGGTCGCAGGTCGCAGGCGGTAGCGCCACCGTCCTCCGACCTCCGTCCTCCGTCCTCCGACCCACGCCAGGACGTATCCGGCCACCGCGAGCGCCAGGACCAGCGGAGTCGCCAGGACGGTGGTCCACTTCCAGTACGTGGTCACCTGGCTCGCTACCACGATCGTCGCGAAGCCGAGTGGGAGCAGCAGGATGGCTCGGAGGGGAGCTCCGCTGGCCGCTCTTACGAGGAGGCCGCAGCCGAGCGCGAGCGCGCAGTAGAGCAGCGGAAAGAGGATCCAGCAGACGAAGATGCTCACCGGTCAGGCCACCTGCGAATCTCTGCGGCCCGTGCGATCAGACGGACCAATGCGCATATGCCTCGTCTATGACTGTCTCTTTCCGCATACCGTTGGAGGAGCCGAGCGCTGGTACCGCAACCTCGCCGAACGCCTCGCGGCGGAGGGGCACGAGGTGACTTACCTCACGCGCCGGCAGTGGCCGCGGGGCGCTGACCCTGGCGTGCCGGGGGTCAAGGTTATTGCCGTCGCGCCGGCACTGCCCCTCTACGTGAAGAGCGGCCGCCGGAGCGTCACCGAGCCGATCGTGTTCGGCGCGGGCACCTTCCTGCACCTGCTGCTGCGCGGCCGCCGCTACGACGTCGTCCACACGGCCTCCTTTCCCTACTTCCACCTTCTCGTGGCTGCCCTTCTACGTCCCCTTAACCGCTACCGGCTCGTGGTGGACTGGCACGAGGTCTGGACGCGGGCGTACTGGCGCGAGTACCTGGGGCGCGCCGGCGCCGCCGGCGTGTGGGTGCAGCGGCTCTGCCTGCGGGTGCCCCAGCGCGCGTTCTGCTTCTCGCGGCTGCACGCGCGCAGGCTCACACAGTTCGGCCTCCGCAGCGAGCCAACTGTGCTCGAGGGCGAGTACGCCGGCCCGCTGAATGGGAAGGAGCCGAGGCCGGCGCTGCCGCTGGCGGTGTTCGCCGGGCGCCACATACCCGAGAAGCGCGCGCCGGCGCTGATTCCTGCGATCGCGCGCGCCCGAGAGCGCCTGGCCGATCTTCGCGGCAAGGTGCTGGGCGACGGGCCCGATCGCGGCGAGGTGCTCCGCCTGCGCGACGAGCTCGGCCTCCGCGATGTCGTGGACGTGCCCGGCTTCGTCAGCTCCGAGGAGGTGGAGGACGCGCTCGGCAGCGCGCTATGCATGGTGCTGCCGTCCCGGCGGGAGGGCTACGGCCTGATCGTGGTGGAGGCCTCGTCGCTCGGCACCCCGAGCGTGGTTGTGCGCGACGCGGACAACGCCGCCACCGAGCTCGTGGAGGACGGCGTGAACGGGTTCATCGCTGAGTCCGCGTCCGCCGACGACCTGGCCGGCGCGATCCTGCGCGTGCACGAGGCCGGGCCGGACCTGCGTGCCTCGACGGCCGAGTGGTTCGCTCGCAACGCCGAGCGTCTCTCGCTGGCGCACTCACTCGACGTGGTCGCCGGTGCCTACCGCGCAAGCGCGCGGTCGTAGCTCTCCGCGGTCATACGCGCGGTGTCGTCCCAGCTGAACTGAGCGGCCCGCGCCCGGCCCGCAGCCCGCAGCCTCTCGGCCTCGTCGCGGTCGTTCAGCAGCCGCTCGATGGCGGCTGCGATCTCGTCAGGACGCTCGGGGTCGAACATCAGCGCCGCGCCGCCCGCCACCTCGGGCAGCGAGGTGCGGTCCGAGCAGGCCACCGGCACGCCGCGCTGCATCGCCTCGAGCACCGGCAGCCCGAAGCCCTCGTACAGCGAGGGGAACACGAAGCAGCCGGCCGCCGCGTAGAGCGCCTCGATTACCTCCTCGGTCGCCCAGCCGAGCAGCCGCACGTCGTCCTCGATTCCGAGCCGGCGAGCATGTTCTTCCAGCTCCCGCTCGTGCCACGTCATATAGCCCGGGATCACGAGGACCGGCCGCCGCTCGGGCGGGATGCTCGCGAGCGCGTCGAGCAGCCGGATCAGGTTCTTGTGCGGGCGCTTGGCGGAGAGGGACAGAGCCACCGCGCGATCGCCGAGCCTCAGCTTCTCGCGCAGCTCGGGTTCGGGCATCGCCCGCTCCGGATGCGCCTCTCCCAGGCCGAGCGGCACCACGTCGATCTTCTCCTCGCGCTCGTGGAGGAGCTTTACGAGGTCGTCGCGTGTGGCGTTCGAATCGGCGATCAGGCGATGGGAGCGCCGGATGCCGAGCGGCATGATCACGCTGAGCACCTTCGCCCGCACGCCGGCGTGGGCCTCGGGGAACGTGCGGTGGATCAGGTCATGCACGGTGAGGATCCGCTTGAAGCCGCCCCATGCCGGCGCGAGGTTGGCCGGGCTGTGGAGCAGGTCCACGCCGGCGCGCTTCACCTTTGGGGGCAGCAGCAGCTGTTCGCCGAGCACCCATTTCACCCGGCTCCGCGAGTCCACCGGCACGGTCACGGATTCGATCTCGTTCCAGGGCCCGGGGGCGCCCGCGGCGTTGAGGTTCACGAACGCGGTGAGCCGCAGGTCGGGCCGCACGCGCAGGAGCGACTCGATCAGGTTGCGCGCGTACACCTCCATGCCGCCGGTCTCGCCCGGCACGAGGAACACGAGGTTGAGGCCGATGTGCGGCACGCGCTAGTCGGCCACAGGCACGCGCGGGTTCGCCAGGTACTCCCGCAGCGCGCTCTCCACCTGGTCGCCGGCGCGGTCCCAGGTGCGCTCCTCCACGAACGCGCGGGCGCGGCGCGCCATCGCGGCCGCCGCCTCGCGGTCGTCCAGCACGCGCTCGAGCGCGTCGGCGATCGAGTCCGGCGTGTGCTCGGCGAGCATCACGCGCTCGCCCGATGCGCCGAGCGCCGACGCCACGTTGTCGCCCTCGAGCTCCACCACCGGCAGGCCGCTCGCCATCATCTCCTGCGCCACCAGCGAGTGGGTGGTGAGGGAGAAGACCACGCCCGCGCTCGCGCGCCTGTAGAGCGCGGCCAGCTCGCGCGGCGCAACCACGCCGAGGTCCTCGCAGGGGAATGGAGCGCTGCCCTTGATGTTTGAGCCGAAGAGCGTGACGCGCATGCCCGGGCGGCGCTCGAAGAGGTTCGCGATCCCGGCGATGGCGAGCTCCACGGCGCGCCGCGGCGTCTCGCGCCGGCCGTACACGGCCACGTGACCGGGCTCGCGCCCCTCCTCGCCGGCGAAGGTGTA
>DATEPK010000352.1:0-4749 GCA_035273245.1 Thermoleophilaceae bacterium | reverse complement strand
AGCTCCTCGGCGATGTAGAGCGCGGTGGCCTCGCCGGTGGTGGTGGAGTTGGTGGCCACCACGATCTCGCGCACGCCGTCGCCGTTCGTGCCGGCGCCCTCCACACGGGTGAAGAGCTCGGCGAGACGGATGTCCTCGGGGTCGATGCCGTCAATTGGCGAGAGCGCGCCGCCGAGCACGTGGTAGCGGCCGTTGAACTCGTTCGTGCGCTCGATCGGAATCACGTCGCTCGGCTCCTCCACCACGCAGATCACGGCGGGGTCGCGCCGCTCGTCCTCGCAGATGCGACAGCGCGGGCCGACCGCGAGGTTGAAACAAACCTCGCACTGGGTGACCGTCTCCTTCACCTCGCGGATGGCGTCGGCGAGCGCGAGCGCCTCCTCGTTCGACACGCGCAGGATGTGGAAGGCGAGCCGCTGCGCTGTGCGCTGGCCGATGCCGGGCAGGCGCGCCAGCTCGGTGATCAGGCGGTTGACGGGCGGCGAGAGCAAGGACGCTGAATCTAGCGCCGCGGCCGGAGCGTGAACTCGAGCGTCAGCGGCGGCGAGTCCTCGAAGCTGCCCGCCCAGCGACGGGCGTCCACCTTCAGCTCCACGCGCTCGCCACGGAACGGCCAGGGATCGAGCTCGCCTTGCTCGCTCAGCTCGAGCGTGACCGGCTCGCCGGAAGCGGTCGGCACGTCCTTCACCTCGGCAGGCGCCCAGTCGAGGCAGAGCGCCAGGGATATGTAGTCCCAGGCGAAGACCAGCTTCTGATTGCGACGCAGTTGGTCGGGGTCGAAGCCGCGGGCCAGGCGTTCCTGCAGGGCGTGCTGCTCCTCGAGGAAGCGCTGCACGAGGGCCTCGTGGCCCTTGGGCGGCCACCTCTCAAACAGCGCCGTGCCGTGCATGGACACGAGCAGCGCGGCATAGCGGCTCTGGCTCACCACCTTGCGCGCAGCTCGCGACCACAGGTCGAGCTTCTCCGCAAGCGGAAGGGAGATGAAGGTGTGCGGGCGGCCTGTCTCGGGGTCGATCTCCGGGTCGAGGTCCCACTCGGCCCAGCCCACGTCGTGCTGCTCGGCGCCGAGGCAGACCTCCTCCCACGGCTCGACGTCGCCGAACTGCTGATTTCCCCACGCGCGCGCGAGCTGGCCCGAGGCCCAGGCATGCGAGGCCTGGCCGATCGCCAGGAAGCTGCCGTCCGGCTCTGGCCGGAGGAGCACCGCCGGGCTAGAGGCCCGGCAGGCCGAGGCCGCCGAGGTCGAGCCCGCCGGGCCCGCCTAGGCCTCCCATCGCGCCGCCGAGGCGCGACTCGGCCAGCTCCTGGGCGGAGCGGACCGCCTCGTTCACGGCGGCGAGCACCATGTCCTGCAGCATCTCGACGTCCTCCGGGTCGACCGCGTCCGGGTCGATGCGGATCTCCTTCACCTCGAGCGCGCCGGTGATCTTCACGGTCACCATCCCGCCGCCCGCGCTCGCCTCGACCTCCTCGGTCTTGAGCGCCTCCTGCGCCTTCGCCATCTCGTCCTGCATCTGCTGGACCTGGCGCATCATCTGGTTGATGTTGGGCTGCTTGGGCATGGTCACGATCCCTCGTCGTCGAAAACCTCTGTGGCGCCGAACTCCTGCTTGAGCCGCTCGAGGAGCTCCTCCTCGTCCATTGAGGATGACGCCTCCGAATAGCCGGCGTGGCCGTCCTCGCCGTCGCGCAGCTCATAGACCAGCTCGAGCGAATGTCCCGTGAGGTCGCGCAGCGCCTTGGCGAGCAGCGCACGGTTGTTCTCCGCCTTCTTCTTCGAGAACGCGGCGCCTCCGGCGAAGGCCACGGTGAGGCAGTTGCCGTCGAGCTCGGCCGGCCGGGCGTCGGCGAGCAGGGCGCCCACCATCGCGTTCTCCTCGCGCACGGCCTCGACGGCGGCGGGCCAGAGCGACTGGAGATGCTCAAGGTCGAAATCGGGTGTCGGGTGTCCGGTGTCGGGTGCCGGATCCAGCTCCGGCTCGGCCACAGCCGTGGACGCGGCCACCGCGGCGGCGGCCTCGGCCCGCATCGCTGCTCTCTCGGGGGGGGCCGCTGCGGTGGGCGGCGGAGCGGGGGGAGGCTCTGGCTTTGACTCGCGCGCGGGTTGCGGCGCGGGCGCGCGGCCCCCGAGTGCGTTCTCGAGCCGTTCGATGCGCGCCATCAGTGCCTGCACCGAGGCGTCCGCCTTCGGCTGTGCGGACTTGAGCAGGGCGATCTCGAGCTGGATGCGCGGGTCGGACCCGTCCTTCACAGCACTCAGCGCCGCCGCAAGAAGATCGATCGCGCGGAGCACCTCCGCCTGCGGGATCCGCTCCGCCTGAGACTGGAGGCGATCGGTGTGCTCGGCGGTGACGGCGAACGAGTCGGGCACCTCGCCGAGCGTCTGCACGACGAACAGGTGGCGCAGGTGGGCGGCGAGCTCGCGCATGAACTGCGTGAGGTCGCGCCCGGAGGCGGACAGCTTCTCCACCGCCATCAGCGCGGCGCCGGCGTCGTGATTCGCGAGCGCCTCGGCGGCGTCGAGGATGAGCTCGGCATCGGCCACGCCGAGCACCTCGAGCACGTCCTCGAGCTTGACCTCCTTGCCGCCATAGGTCACGAGCTGCTCGAGCGTGCCGAGCGCATCGCGGAAGCTGCCGGTGGCGGAGCGGGCGATCATCGTGATGGCCGCGTCCGGCACCTCGATCCCCTCCTCGGCGGCCACTTTGCGCAGCACGCCGGCGATCTGCTGAAGCGAGGGCCTGTGGAAGTCGAAGCGGTGGCAGCGGTCCACGATCGTGGCCGGCACCTTGTGCGCCTCGGTGGTGGCGAGCACGAAGACGACGTGCGACGGCGGCTCCTCCAGCGTCTTGAGGAAGGCGTTCCACGCCGCGGTGGAGAGCATGTGCGCCTCGTCGAGGATGTACACGCGCTTGCCGCCGCCCATCGGGGCGAGCGCCACGTTCTCGCGCAGCTCGCGGATGTCGTCGACGCCGTTGTGGGAAGCGGCGTCCATCTCCACGACGTCGAGCGAGGTGCCGCGGGCGATGGCCTGGCAGGCCGGATCGTCGGGCGAGAAGTCCGTGCGCGGCCCGCCCTGCGCATTCAAAGCGCAGGCGAGCAGCTTCGCCATGCTCGTCTTCCCCGTGCCGCGCGAGCCGACGAACAGGTACGCGTGGTGCACCTTGTCGAGCTCGATCGCGTTCCGCAGGGTGCGGACGATGTGCTCCTGCCCCACCACGTCGTCGAAGGTGCGGGGGCGGTGGCGGCGGTAGAGCGAGAGCATGGATGTGATCGTAAACGCGGGGTCAGATATGGACCGTGCACCCGCCGTCGAAGTTGGTCCCCGGGCGTTCCCGCCGGCTGGTGACTCCTGCCAGGCTTCCCCGTGGCGCATGGGCGGTACCGCTTAAGGCTGCTTCCTCCCGGACCTGACCTGGTTCACGGCCGTCCACCGCACGGGACCTGGCCATCAACGCCATCCACCGGCGTACTGACCCCGAAGGCTCAACCCCTCATGACGGGAATTCAGCCTCGCTAGAGCGGATTGCGAGTGACAGGGCACCGCTACCTCCCCGCCTAGCACGGTCCGTGAGGAAGCCTAGCGCGGAAATCCGGGTATCCCGATGCAATGGCGAAGGGAATCGGCCTCATCCTCATCGGGATCGCATTCTTCACGCTGTCGCGCCCGTACATGGAGATCATGACCGAGGGCGACGTGCCGCCGCCCGCCCCGAAGCGCTGGCCGCTGATGCGGCGCGCGGTGCATTTCGGCAAGCGCGGTGGCGCCCACCTACGCCTCGGCGTGGGTCAGCTGATCGGCCTGGCGGGAATCGTCGCCGGCCTGATCGTCGTCTTACACAGCTAGAAAGACCAGCCGCGAGCGAGGATGGCTTCGGCCAGCGCGTCGACGAGGCCCTCAGAGGGCTTCGGCATCGGATAGCGCTGAACGATCGCCTGAATCTCTGATGGCTCGAGCCCGAAATCCCGCGCTGCTCTCAGCATCGCGAGGTAGTGCCCTGCCGGACTCGTGGCCGGTCCTTCTGGAATCTCCCGTTCCATGACGCCCGTGATCCCCCCTTTTGCGCAGTTCTAATCACAAGGGCCCATAAGCTCACCCCTATGAGCTGGCTTCCTGAAGGGTTCGAGCACCCCGAGCGCGTAGACCTTCCCACCGGCCATCACCTGCGCCCGATCCGCGCCGACGACGTGGACATCGACTACCCCGCGGTGATGGGCTCGCGCGAGCGGCTGTGGGAGAAGTACGGCGAGGCGTGGGGCTGGCCGCCGGCCCACATGACGCGCTCAGCGGATCGCGAGGACCTCGCTCATCACGAGGAGGAGATCGCCGCGCACGAGACCTTCAACTACGCGGTGCTGGACGGCGCGGAGACCAAGCTCCTCGGGTGCGTCTATATAGACCCGCCGGATTCGCGGTCGCCTTCCGGGTCCGATGCAGTGGTCTCGTGGTGGGTCGTCGATGAGTTCGTGGGGAGTGAGCTCGAGCGGGAGCTCGACTCGTTCGTGCCGCGCTGGCTCGCCGACGTCTGGCAGTTCCGCAACGTGCACTACTTCCCGTAGGTGCACTAGCCCTACACTCTCGTTTCTCCCGGGCGCGTAGCTCAGTGGGAGAGCGCTCGCTTCACACGCGAGAGGTCGCTGGTTCGAAACCAGCCGCGCCCACTCACCATCCGGCCAACGTTTACGGGCGATCCCGCCCTCATGCGCGCATCCTCGCACGCCCTCCCGACAGCCTCTTCCGGCGTGTTG
>DATEPK010000351.1:0-6392 GCA_035273245.1 Thermoleophilaceae bacterium | reverse complement strand
ATCGCATTGAGCTCCGACTCCGACTTCTGGAGCAGCTCGCCCACCGTCTGGATGCCGGCGCGCTTGAGGCAGTTGTACGAGCGCTCGCCCAGCTCCAGCTCCTCGATCAGGATGTCGTCCATCCCGCCGCGAGCGCGACCGGGCTGCGGCCCGGCGGCCGATACCGCGTCGAGCCCGCCGTCCACGCCGCCGCGCAGCGCCTCGAGGCGCTCCTGGTCGGTGAAGATCGAGAGGCTCTGGATCAGGATCTCGGCCGCCTCGCGGAGAGCCGCCTGGGGCTCCACCGAGCCGTCGGTCTCGATGTCGAGGGTGAGCTTGTCGTAGTCGGTGCGCTGCCCCACTCGGGCCGCCTCCACCTGGTACGCCACGCGCTTCACGGGCGAGAAGATCGAGTCGATCGGGATCACGCCGATCGGCTGGTCGTCGGTCTTGTTCTCCTCGGCCGGCGAATAGCCGCGCCCGCGCCCGATCGTGAGGTAGACCTCGAGCTTGGTCTTCTTCTCGAGCGTCGCGATGTGCGCGTCCGGATTGAGGATCTCGACGCCCGAGGGCAGGTCGATGTCCTTCGCCGTGACCTCGCCCGGGCCGGTGGCGATCAGCGGCGCCTCGATCTCGGTGGCGTCCGTGTGCATGCGGCACACCACCTCCTTGAGGTTGAGGACGATGTCCGTCACGTCCTCCTTCACGCCCGAGATCGTGGAGAACTCGTGGGCCACGCCCTCGATCCTCACGCTCGTGACGGCGGCCCCGGCGAGAGAGGAAAGCAGCACTCGCCGGAGCGAGTTGCCGAACGTGTAGCCGAAGCCGCGGTCGAGCGGCTCGATCGTGAAGGTGCCGTGGTTGTCCTCCACGTTCTCGGCGGAAATCTGAGGGGTCTGAAACTCGAGCATGAGGTGGGATTCCTTCGCGTCTGGGCTTACCGCGGACCGCAGGTGCGCGGCACGGTGCGGCAGCGGGTCACTACTTCGAATACAGCTCGACGATGAGCTGCTCCTGCACCGGAGTGTCGATCTCAGACCGCTCCGGGAGGCGCAGAATCTTCGCCGTGAGCCCGTCGTGGTCGGCCTGGAGCCAGGCCGGGACGACGGAAATAAGTTCGGTTGCGTCGCGGATCACCTGGCTGGCGCCGTTCGACGACTTGAGGGCGATCACATCATTGGGCCGGACCTGGTACGAGGGGATGTTCACCCGCCGACCGTTGATGGTCCAGTGGCCGTGCAGCACGAGCTGCCGGGCCTGACGCCGCGAGGCGGCAAAGCCGAGCCGCACCAGCACGTTGTCAAAGCGCGTCTCGAGCAGCCTGAGCAGGTTCTCGCCGGTAACTCCCGGCTGGCGGCTGGCCTTCTCGTAGTAGCGCGCGAACTGCTTCTCGAGCACTCCGTAGAAGCGCTTGGCCTTTTGCTTCTCGCGCAGCTGAAGCCGGTATTCCGACTGCTTGGCACGGCCGCGACCGTGCTCTCCGGGCGGATACGAACGCCGCTCGACGCCGCACTTGTCGGTGAGGCAGCGCTCGCCCTTCAGGTAGAGCTTCATGCCCTCCCGGCGGCACTGCTTGCACTGTGCTCCACGATCGCGCGCCACCTTTACACCCGCCTCCTCTTACGCGGCCGGCACCCGTTATGCGCTTGCGGAGTCACATCCCGAATGCTGGTCACCTCGAGCCCGGCCGCCTGGAGCGAGCGGATCGCCGTCTCGCGCCCGGAGCCCGGGCCCTTGACGAAGACCTCGACCTTCTGAAGGCCCTGCTCCATGCCCTTCTTGGCCGCCGCGTCAGCGGTGACCTGGGCGGCGAAGGGAGTGGACTTGCGGGAGCCCTTGAAGCCGGCGCCGCCGGCGGACTCCCACGCGATCACGTTGCCCTCCTTGTCGGTGAGCGACACGATCGTGTTGTTGAAGCTTGTCTTGATGTGGGCCTGGCCGAACGGGATGTTCTTCTTCACCCGCCGCCGGCCGCGACCGCGTGCTGGCCTCTGCTGCGCCACGCTACTTCTTCACCTTCTTCTTACCGGCAACCTGCATGCGCTTCGGGCCCTTGCGCGTGCGCGCGTTCGTCTTGGTGCGCTGGCCGTGGACAGGCAGCCCACGGCGATGACGGAGGCCGCGATAGCAGCCGATCTCCATCAGGCGCTTGACGTTCTGTGAGCGCTCGCGGCGAAGGTCGCCCTCGACGGTGAGGTCGCGATCGATGGCCTCGCGGAGCTTGACGACCTCGTCGTCGGTGAGGTCCTTCACGTACGTGTCCGGGCTCACGCCGGTCTGCTGAAGCATCTGGCGCGACAGGGACGGGCCGATCCCGTAGATGTAGGTGAGCCCTACCTCAACCCGCTTGTTGAGCGGAATGTTGATGCCTGCGATTCGTGCCATCGACCAGCTAACCCTGCCGCTGCTTGTGGCGGGGGTTCTGACAGATCACCAGTACCGCGCCGTGGCGGCGGATGATCTTGCACTTCTCGCACATGGGCTTGACTGACGCTCGGACCTTCATCGCTCCGCAATCTATTGGAATGAGAAACAGCGCAAAGCCCAGGAGACGGCTTCGCGCCGGAAAGGCACGCGTAAAGATAGCAGCCTCAAACCGGCCGCCTTGGCCCCGTCAAGCGGCGCGGCGCGCCTCCTCGAGGTGCCATGGCGTGCATATGACCGGGCCCTCCGCTGTGATCGCCACGGTGTGCTCGAAATGAGCGGCCAGAGAGCCGTCCTGAGAGTACACGGACCAGTTGTCGGAACCCATTCGGACGGGGTGATCGCCGGCGTTCACCATCGGCTCGATCGCCAGCACCATGCCCTCCGCCAGCTCCACGCCGGTGCCCGGATTGCCGTAGTTCGGGATCTGCGGATCCTCGTGCATGTCGCGCCCGATGCCGTGTCCCACGAGCGAGCGGACGACGCTGAAGCCGTCCTTCTCGACCCTGCGCTGGCACGCGTTCGAGACATCGCCCAGGTGGTTGCCGGGGCGGCACTGCTCCACGGCGTCGAACAGCGCGGCGCGGGTGGTCTCGAGCAGCTGCCGCGCCACCGAGCTCACGGGCCCCACGGGCACCGTGACGGCGGCGTCCGCCACCCAGCCATCGTGCACGACGCCGACGTCGATCGACAGGATGTCGCCCCGCTGCAGTTTGTACGGGCCCGGGATCCCGTGCACCACCATCGAGTTCGGGCTCGTGCAGATCGAGCCCGGGAAGCCGCGGTAGCCCTTGAATGCGGGCGATGCGTCCTGCGAGCGGATGAAGCGCTCGGCGGCCTCGTCGAGGTCCTGCGTGGTCACGCCGGGTCGAGCCTTGCCTCGGAGCATCGTCAGGCAGCGGGCAAGGATCTGACCCGCCGCCTCGATCTTCGCGATCTCCTCGGGCGACTTCTTGACGATCATGGCTCTCGTAGAGCTTAGAGCTCGTCTTCGAGGCGGAGCGTGGCGAGCGTGGCGCGGATGTGATCGTGCACCTCGCCGGGCGGACGAGCGGCATCGAAGCGGCGGAGAATGCCCTGCTCGTCGTAATGGCCCACGAGCGGGCTCGTCTCCGCGTGGTACACCTCGAGCCGCCGCGAGATGGTCTCCGGCTTGTCGTCATCACGCTGGATCAGCCGCGAGCCGTCCTGGTCGCACACGCCATCGCGCTTCGGCGGGTCGAAGTCGACGTGGTAGAGGTGGCCGTTCTTCACGCAGATGCGGCGTCCGGAGAGGCGGCGGATCACCTCCTCGTCGGGAGCGTCGAGCAGGAGGGCCGCGGTGAGCCGGCGGCCGAGCCTGTCGAGGCCGCGTTCGAGCACCTCAGCCTGGCCGAGCGTGCGCGGGAAGCCGTCGAGGACGAAGCCGTCGGCCGCCTCCGAGCTGTCGATCCGCTCCATGATCACCTGGCAGATCAGGTCATCCGGCACGAGGTCGCCGCGGTCCATGTACTCCTTGGCCTTCTTGCCGAGCTCCGTCTCGCCCTTCACCGCGGCCCGAAGGATGTCCCCGGTGGCGTAGTAGGGCAGGTCGAAGTCATCGATCAGCCGCTCCGCCTGGGTGCCCTTACCGGCGCCCGGCGGTCCGAGGAGTATGAGGTTGAGCTCGGGCATTGGTGAGGCGCGGAAGAGTATCGCGGACGGTTGTGGCTGCGCCAGCGTGCTGCTTTGCCCGCACATCGGTGCGTACTCGTTACAGAGTTGTCACACGCGGGTGTGGAGAGGTCACACCGCGGGCGGCAGGCTGGGTCCATGCCCACTCCACCCACCCCAGCCGAAGCCGAGGCGCACCTTCGCCGGCTCCTCGAGGACAACGACATGCCGCAGCCCGACGAGGTGCGGCACTACCCCGCCGAGGTGGTGTTCATCTTCAACGAGAAGAAGCTCGCCGTCACGGTCGAGCTGACCGATGACTGGCTCAACGACAAGGCGGCACTGCGAGCGGATGCGTGGGGCGACGACTAGACACCGCCCGCCCCGGGGCGGGCTATTTCAGGAAGCCCTCGTAGTTCCGCATCATCATCTGCGCCTCCAGCTGTTTCATCGTGTCCAGGGCGACACCCACGACGATCAGGATCGACGTGCCTCCGAAGAAGAAGTTGGCGCTGGTCTGGTTGATGAGGATGGTCGGGAGCGCGGCCACGGCGGCGAGGTAGAGAGAGCCGGGGAACGTGAGCCGGGCGAGGATGCGGTCGAGGTATTCCGCGGTCGGTCTGCCGGGCCTCACCCCCGGGATGAAGCCGCCGTACTTCTTCAGGTTGTCGGCCTGCTCCACCGGGTTGAAGGTGACGGCCGTGTAGAAGTAGGTGAAGAGGACGATCAGGATCGACTCGCCGATGATGTAGGCGGTGCCGTTGGGATTGAAGAAGACCGAGAAGTCGCGGGCGGCCTTCGAGTGGATCAGCTCGCCGATCGTCGGCGGGAACGCCATCAGCGACGCCGCGAAGATCACCGGGATCACGCCGGCCATGTTCACGCGCAGCGGCAGGTAGGTCGAGCCGCCGCCGGACATTCGCCGGCCCACCACGCGTTTGGCGTATTGGACCGGGATGCGCCGCTGGCCCTCCTGGATGAAGACGATCGCCGCGATCACCGCCAGCGCGATCAGCGGCATCATCACCTTGAACACCTGGTCGGGGTTGTTCCACCAGGCGTTCACGCCGTGTGGGATGCGCGCGACGATGCTCGCGAAGATCATCAGCGAGATGCCGTTGCCGATGCCGCGCTGCGTGATCAGCTCGCCAAGCCACATCACGAACACGGTGCCGGCCGTGAGCGTGAGCACGATCAGCAGGACCGAGCCGAGATTGAAGTTGTTGACGACCTTGGTGTTCTGGCTGCTCGCGAACGTCCTGAACAGGAACACGTAGCCGATCGACTGCGCGAACGCGAGGCCGACCGTGAGGTAGCGCGTGTACTGAGTGATCTTCTGCTGCCCCACCTCGCCTTCGTTCTTCAGCTTCTCGAGCGAGGGCACCACGACCTGCAGCAGCTGCAAAATGATCGAGGCGGTGATGTAGGGCATGATCCCGAGCGCGAAGATCGCGAAGCGGGAGAGGCTTCCGCCCGAGAACAGGTTCAGGAAGCCGAGCACGTTCGAGCCGCCGAACTGCGACTGGATGTCCTTGACGGCGCCCAAGTTGATGCCCGGCGCCGGGATATACGAGCCGAAGCGGTACACCGCCATCATCGCGGCGGTGAAGGCGATCTTCTTCCGCAGGTCGGCGATCCGGAACGCGTTTAGGAAGGTTCCGAGCACTGGGCCGAGCTTAGCTGTCGAGGATGGTGCAGGTCCCGCCAGCCGCCTCGATCTTCTCGCGCGCGGTGGCGGAGAAGGCGTGGGCGTGGACGGTGAGCTTCTTCTTGAGCTCGCCCTGCCCGAGGATCTTCACCGGCACGCCCTTGCGGTTGGCGAGGCCCTTCTCGACGAGCGCCGCCGGATTTACCTCGGCGCCATCGTCGAAGCGCGCCTCGAGGTCGCGCAGGTTGACCGGCTGGGTGTGCGTGCGGAAGTTCTCGAACGGCATCGACTTCTTCATGTGCGGACCGCGCAGCTTGCGCATCCGCATGTGGATCGGCATCTGGCCGCCCTCGGCGTTCGGCCGGCTCTTGTAGCCGGAGCGCGCGCCGGCGCCCTTCTCGCCGCGGCCCGACGTCTTGCCGAGACCTGAGCCCTCGCCGCGGCCCACGCGCTTGCGCGGATGGCGGCTGCCGGGCTTCGGCTTGAGTGAGTGGAGTCCGATCTCGGCGGCCATCTCAGACCTCCTCGACCTTGAGCAGGTGCGACACCGAGCGGACGGCGCCGAGCACGGTCGGATGGTCGGGACGTTCAACGCTCTTGCCGATCCGCCCGAGGCCGAGCGACTGCAGCGCGCCCTTCTGCCGCGGGTTCGTGCCGTTCGTGGACTTCACCTGGGTGATCCGCAGAGTCGCCATCACGCAGAAGCCTC
>DATEPK010000350.1:0-5755 GCA_035273245.1 Thermoleophilaceae bacterium | reverse complement strand
TGCTCGTGCGCGTGACCGCGCCGCCGGTCGACGGCCGGGCGAACGACGCACTCTGCCGGCTCCTGGCGAACGCGGTAGGGGTGGCGCCGGGCCGGGGGCGGCTGCCGTGATTTCGAGCTGGAGGAGGGTGCTGATCGTCGTTGGCCTCGTGATGGTGGCCGATCAGCTCACCAAGTCGATCATCCGCAGCTCGCTCCTGCCGGGCGAGCGGCGCCAGGTGTTCGCCGGCATCCTCGACATCACGAACGCCAACAACAAGGGCGTGGCGTTCGGCGCGCTAGCGGGCGGCGGCGCGATCGTGGCGGCTTTGACGGGGCTGGCGCTCGGGGCGCTCGTCGTCTACTTCGTGCTCCGGGCGCGCACGCCGCATCTGTGGCTGCCGGTGGGCCTGCTGCTCGGCG
This sequence comes from Thermoleophilaceae bacterium, assembly GCA_035273245.1. Classification (GTDB taxonomy): domain Bacteria; phylum Actinomycetota; class Thermoleophilia; order Solirubrobacterales; family Thermoleophilaceae; genus JAICJR01. The sequence goes on along the minus strand of DATEPK010000350.1, from coordinate 5,354 downwards.
GCGCGCTGGGCAACCTCGCCGACCGCGCGCGGATGGGCTCGGTCACGGATTTCATCGATCCGCGGCTGTGGCCCGCGTTCAACGTGGCGGACATGTGCGTGGTCATCGGCGTGCTGATCCTGCTCTGGGTGATCGAGGGCAGCGGCTCCCCAACCGCCGGCAGCTCCGGCTGATGGGCGCGCTGCACTTCGTTGCCGGGGAGGACGACGAGGGCAAGCGGCTGGACGTGCGGCTCGCGGCCGAGCCGGCCGTGGGCTCCCGAGCGAAGGCACAGCGGCTGATTGACGCGGGGCTCGTGACGGTCGACGGCCGCGAGAGGCCGAAGAGTCACGCGCTCGCGGCGGGCGAAACCGTTGAGGCCAGGCCTGAGCCGCCGCCGGCGCCGGTGGACGAGGCCGCCGGCGAGGGGGTTCCATTCGATGTGGTCTACGAGGACGAGCACCTGCTGGTGGTGGACAAGCCGGCCGGGGTTGTGGTGCATCCGGCTGCCGGGCATGCCACCGGCACGCTCTCCCAGGCGCTCGCCGCGCGCGGCGCCGCCGGCGGAGACCGCGAGCGGCCGGGGATCGTGCACCGGCTCGACCGCGACACGTCGGGCCTGCTCGTGGTGGCGAAGTCCGACACGGTCCACCGCGCGCTCCAGGACCTGATCAGGCGCCGTGAGCTCGAGCGCGAGTACTGCGCGCTCGTGGAGGGGCGGCCGGCGCGCAGCGGCACGATCGACGCTGCGCTGGGACGCGACCGCGTGGATCGCAAGCTGGTGTCCACCCGTACCGATGCCCCGCGCGCGGCCCGCACGCACTTCGAGATCGTGGAGGAGCTGCCGAGAACGTCGCTTTTGTCGGTCCGATTGGAGACAGGGCGCACCCACCAGATCCGCGCGCACATGGCCGCCATCGGCCATCCCGTAGTCGGCGATTCCGCTTACGGAGGCGGAAAATCGGGGCAGAGACTTGGGCTAACGCGCCAATTTCTCCATTCGAAAGAACTCAGGTTTCGACATCCGATTACGGGGGCATACCTCGGCTGCGAGTCCAAACTACCCCTCGACCTAAGTCGCACGCTCGGCTTAGCCCGAGGGGAGCCAGTCTCCGAAGGGCCAGACGGGGACTGAACATAAGAACGGAGCGGGGCGGTCTTCGGACCGCCTCGTCTTCTTTCTAGCTCCTTGCTCCTAGCTGCTGGCTGCTAGCTGCGCGTCTTCTGGGCTTTCGAAGGCGACCATTTCTACGACCTTGCCGTCTCTGAAGGTCGTCAGGTTTGCGCGGGGCTCTGGGGCGTTCGCCGGCTTCAGCACCACGATCACCTGGTTGCCCGCGTCTATCACGTCCACGAGCTCCGCTGCGAAGCCGTTCTCCAGCGCCTGGCGCATGAAGTTGAGGGCTTCTTCTTTGTTCTGGCAGCCTGAGGCTGGGTCGCCGCCGTGCCATTTGACGTTTGGGTCGAGGAGGTTCTCGATCGGGTCGAGGTCGCCGCGCATCGCTGCTTCGAAGCCGCGGCGGGCGGCGTCTGCGTTTTCCGACGCCATGAAGGCATTCTTCTATGCTTCAACGCTGCAAATCAACCACTACCCCGGTGGCTGACCCCACGCCCTGCCCGGCCGACGGACGGCCGGGTCGTGACTTAGGCCTCCGGGCGGCAAGTACCAGACGACAAGGGAGTATTCGTGGCTCAGGTAGGAATCAGGGAGCTGCTGGAGGCCGGCGTGCACTTCGGCCACCAGACGCGCCGCTGGAACCCGAAGATGCGCCGCTTCATATTCGGCGAGCGCGGCGGGATCCACATCATCGACCTCCAGCAGACGGAGCGTCTGCTCAAGCAGGCGCAGGACTTCGCCGAGGAGGTGGCGAGCCGCGGCGGCACCGTGCTCTTCGTGGGCACGAAGAAGCAGGCGCGCGACGCCGTGAAGGAGGCAGCTGAGAAGGGCGGCATGCCGTACGTGAACCAGCGCTGGCTGGGCGGCCTGCTCACAAACTTCCAGACGATCAACCGCCGCATCCGGCGGCTCCACCAGCTCACCGACTGGACGACCGATGGCACGCTCGAGCTGCTGCCGACGCGCGAGCGCATCGGCGCGATAAACGAGCGCGAGAAGCTCGAGATGAACCTCGGCGGGGTGCGCGACATGCAGCGCCCACCGGATGCCGTCTTCATCGTCGACCTCAAGACCGAGGCGATCGCGGTGCGGGAGGCCGAGCGGCTCCGCATCCCGATCATCGGACTCGTGGACACGAATGTGGATCCCGACGCCGTCACCTACCCGATCCCCGGCAATGACGACGCGATCCGCTCGTGCAAGGTGATCGTCGATGCGATCGGCGACGTCGTGGCCGAGCGTGCGACGCGGTTCCGCGCCGAGGAGGAGGCCGCCCGGCGCGAGCGGGAGGAGCAGGAGCGCCGCGAGGCCGAGGAGCGCGCCAAGCGCGAGGCCGAGGAGCGCGAGCGCCAGGAGGCCGCTCAGCGCGAGGCCGACGAGAAGGCGCGGGCCCAGGCGGCACAGCTCGAGGCGCAGGAGCAGCAGCGCGAGCAGGAGCAACAGCAGCAGGAGCAGCAGGCTGCTGCGCAGCCTGAGGCCACAGCGCCACAGGCCACAGGAGGCGAGGCCGCCGCCGCTGAGCAGGCTCCGCCCCAGCCCGAGACCGGCAACGCGCCACAGCCCGCCGAGGGCCAGCCTCCCAGCGAGGAGCAGACGCAGGAGCAGCAGGAGAATGCCGCAGAGCAGGGAGTGAGTCAGTGAGCACCGTGGAAATCAGCGCTAAGGACGTAAAGGCACTTCGCGACCAGACGGGCGCGGGGATGATGGACTGCAAGGCCGCCCTGCAGGAGGCCGGCGGCGACGTGGACAAGGCAGTGGAGATCCTGCGCGTGAAGGGCCAGGCGCAGGCGCAGAAGAGGAGCGGGCGAGTGGCATCCGAGGGCCAGGTGGCGAGCTACATCCACGCCGGCGGCAAGATCGGCGTGCTGGTGGAGGTCAACTGCGAGACGGACTTCGTGGCGCGCAACGAGGACTTCCAGGAGTTCGTGCGCGACATCGCTCTGCACATCGCGGCGGCGAACCCGCAGTTCGTGTCCGAGGATGAGGTGCCCGAAGACGTGAAGGCGGCGGAGGCGCGCATTTTCGAGGAGCAGTCGATGGACAAGCCCGACAACGTGCGCCCGAAGATCGTGGAGGGCCGCATCCGCAAGTGGCTCGAGGAGGTCGTGCTGCTGAACCAGCAGCACGTGCACGGTGAGAAGCACGACGGCAAGACCATCGAGCAGCTCCGCCAGGACATCTCCGCGAAGACGGGCGAGAACGTCGTGATCCGGCGCTTCACCCGCTACCAGGTGGGAGAGGAGTAGGCCCCACCGTGGAAGACGGCAGACCCGCCTTCCGCCGCGTCCTCCTCAAGCTCTCCGGCGAGGCCCTGATGGGCTCGCTGGACTACGGCGCCGATCCCGAGCGCATCGCAGCAATAGCCGAGCAGGTCCACCGGGTGGCGGACCGCGGCGTGCAGGTGGCCATCGTGGTCGGCGGCGGCAACATCTACCGCGGGCTGAAGGGCGCGGCGGAGGGCATGGACCGTGCCACCGGCGACTACATGGGCATGCTCGCCACGGTGCTGAACGCCCTCGCGCTCCAGGACGCGCTCGAGAAGCGCGGGGCGCACACGCGCGTTCAGTCCGCGATCACGATCAGCGAGGTGGCCGAGCCGTACATCCGCCGCCGCGCCATGCGCCACCTCGAGAAGGGGCGGATCGTGATCTTCGCCGCGGGCACCGGCAACCCGTTCTTCACGACGGATACCGCCGCCGCTCTGCGCGCGCTGGAGATCCACGCGGAGGCGATCCTGATGGCGAAGAACGCCGTGGAGGGCGTCTACGACGCGGACCCGCGCACGAACCCGGACGCCAACTTCATCCCGGAGCTCACCCACCACCAGGCGATCGAGCGCCGGCTGCAGGTGATGGACTCGACGGCACTCTCCCTCTGCATGGACAACATGCTCCCGATCTATGTGTTCAACGTCGATGACGAGCGCAACATCGACCGGATAGTGTCCGGCGAGCGAGTGGGGACGGTGGTGACGACATGAGCGAACTCATTGACGAACTGCTTGCCGACGCCAGCGAGCGGATGCAGAAGTCCGTGGAGGCCACGCGCAACGAGTTCTCCACGGTCCGCACCGGGCGTGCTTCTCCGCACCTGCTCGACCGCATCGACGTCGACTACTACGGCGCGAACACCCCGCTTCGCCAGCTCGCCAACATCTCCGCGAGCGAGGCCCGGCTGCTCACCGTCACGCCGTACGACAAGTCCTCGATCAAGGCGATCGAGAAGTCGATCATGGAGTCCGACATCGGCCTCACGCCGTCGAACGACGGCAGCGTGATCCGCCTCACCATTCCCGAGCTCACCGAGGAGCGGCGCAAGGAGCTCGTGCGCGTCGTCCACGGCATCGCGGAGGAGGGCCGCGTGGCGATCCGCAACGTGCGGCGCGACATCATGCACGACCTCCGCGAGCTCAAGAAGGAGGGCGAGGTGGGGGAGGACGAGGAGCGCCGCGCCGAGTCCGAGCTGCAGAAGCTGACGGACAAGCACACGGGCGACATCGACAGCTTCCTGTCCGGCAAGGAAGAAGAGATCCTCGAGGTCTGAGCGCGCCCTCGGGCCGCCGCGCAGCATGCCAGCGCGCTACGTCGCCATCATCATGGACGGCAACGGCCGCTGGGCGCAGCAGCGCGAGCTGGACGTGAACGAGGGCCACCGCGAGGGTGCCCGCGCCCTGCGGCGCACGGTGGAGAATGCCGTGGATCTCGGCATCCTCGAGCTCACCGCGTACGCGTTCTCGACCGAGAACTGGACGCGGCCGACGCCCGAGGTGGAGGCGATCATGGAGCTGTTCGGCGAGATGATCCAGACGCAGACCCCCGACCTCGACGAGGAGGGCGTGCGGATGAAGTTCGTCGGGCGGCGCGAGGGCGTGTCCGAGGACCTGCTCGCACAGATGGATTGGGCCGAGCGCGAGACCGCGGACAACTCACGCATGACCCTGTTCGTGGCCTTCAACTACGGCGGCCGGGCTGAGATCCTGGATGCGGCGGAGAGGTATGCCGGCGGCGGCGAGGAAGAGTTCGCGCGCCACCTGTACGCGCCAGACATGACCGACCCAGACCTGCTGATCCGCACGAGCGGCGAGCGCCGCCTGTCGAACTTTCTTCTATGGCAGTGCGCGTACTCGGAGCTCGTGTTCTCGGATGCGCTGTGGCCGGATTTCGACCGCGGGGACCTCGAGGCGGCGCTCGAGGAGTTCGAGCAGCGCCAGCGCCGCTTCGGGGCGCGCTAGGGCGATGGCCTCGCAGCCTCGCCGCCG
>DATEPK010000349.1:0-3254 GCA_035273245.1 Thermoleophilaceae bacterium | reverse complement strand
TGAGCGTGCTCGGCTGACCTAGCGGTGCCGCTTATGCGCCAGCGCCTGAACGTTCCTCAGCAGGCCGGAAAGCCGTGGAACACCAAAGCCCGTCGTGTAATCCCACCCCGTCTGGGCCTGATTGAGCCCATTCGTCCCCGTTGTGATGTCGTAGAACGACTGCGAGTAGCGCTTCGTGTTCTTGCCGATCGTGTAGATCAGCGGGTTGGCGAAGCCGTAGCCGTGCTTGCCGCGTGAGGTGCCCACCACGCGCGCCCACATGCCCGTCCACAGCGGTGACGACAGCGACGTGCCGCCGCCCTCGGAGTCCGCGCCGTCCGCGACGATCGTGTAGCCGTTCGAGATCACGTCGCCCGAGATGGCGGCCACGTCCGGCACGCCGCGGCACAGCTCCGTCGAGCCGAGGCAGTTGCGGTTCAGGTTGGTCACGCCCTGCTGGTAGGAAGGCGCGGCGATGAACGGGCTTGCGTTGCCGCCGCCGTGCGTCCACGAGTACTCGAAGGTGCGCTGCGCGGGATTGCCGCCGTCGGAGTACAGCACCGTCCCGCCGACGCCGACGGTGAACGGGTTGTCCGCCGGATCCTCGGTGAGCGGCACCACGTAGTTCCCGATGCCGTTCGTTCCCGGGTAGATGATCGTGCAGGACGAACCCGAGTCGCCCGACGCGGCGAACAGCGTGCGGCCTTCCATCACCGCCTGCTTGAGCAGCTGAGTCTGCGCCGGCTCCGACGAGTTGGACAGGCCCTGCGACACGGGGAGCGCGTTCGGGTTCTCGTTGCCGTTCACCGGGCTCAGCGCCGGGTTGTTCAGGGTCGAGTTGAGCGGCGTGACCTCGCACTCGCCGAGTGACGCGTTCATGATCGGCGGACCGTGCGGGTCGTTCACCCAGGTTGCGGTCGAGGCGACCAGATCCGTGTCCGCGAGGGTGGGGGAGAAGTAGAGGACCTCCTTCGAGATCCCAGGCGCCATCCCGTGGATCGCCTGCATGTCGATGTTCCACTCCTCATTCCCGCTCGTGTCGGAGAAGTCGCCCTTCGCCGGCGTGTGCACCACCTGCACCGGAAGCTGCCGGAAGCCGTTCTCCTTGTCGAACTGGTGGAGGTCCTTGATCACGCTGTCGGTCGCGCCATTGCCGAGGATCGCCACGGACACGCCGCTGCCTGTCTCGTTCTTCGGCTGCTGGTAGATCGACCAGAGGTCGCGCGGCGTCTGCGCGCCGATGTTGGGCGCTCCGCCGGAGGCCTCACCGAGAGCCTGGCCCTCCTGGTACATCGTGTGGTAGCGCTGGAAGGTGTTGAGGCCGAGCAGCTGCACCACGTGCAGCCGGGCGGGCACCCGCGGGGCGCTCGTGTTCGCGAGGAAGCTCGCGCCCTTGAAGGAGAAGAGCCCGAGCTTCGTGCTCGCGAGCTTCTCCACCTGGGACACGGTGCCGGATGCGAGGAAGTAGTCGCGCGCGCCTGAGGTGTAGTCGATCTGCAGGCCGTGAGAGGTGAGCCAGTTGCGCACCGCGCTCGCCGCGGTGGGTGTGACGCCGAACTGCTTGGCGTAGGTCTTCGGCGTGAAGAACTGGTGGAAGTGAACGCTCGAGGGGTTGTAGATCGCGCGGAGGGCCGCGTTCTCGGCCGCCTGGTGCGGGTGGGCCACGAGCACGCCGATACGCATCCGCTGGCTGGGGGGCGCCGTGCTCACGGGCGTGGCGTTGTCGAGCTGCGGCAGGACGTTGCCGGTGAGGGTCTGGACGCCGTGGTGAACGACGGTCGGCAGCTGCAGGCTTGGCAGCTGGACGCTCACCTGCGCCGAGCTCGACGCCGTGGTTCCCGCGGCGATCGCCGCCACCGCCGTCGCCCCGGCGAGCAGCCTCGTCAGCTTCATGCTTCCCCCTGATTTCGTATTGGTCCGCTGGGCGGAGGGCCGCCTCCCAGGCGAGCTCCCGCGCGCCACAAAGTACCCGGAAGGGGGCCGTGGCGCGCCGGTTCGCGGTCTATCGTGCGCCCCATGAGAGGTGTGGTGGCGGGCGGACATCCGCTCACGGCGGAGGCCGGCGCCCGCGTCCTGCGGGAAGGTGGCAACGCGGTTGACGCCGCGGTGGCGGCCGCGCTGATGTCATTCGCGGCGGAGTCGCCGCTCACGGGTCCGGGCGCGGGCGGTTTCATGCTCGTGCACACCGCGGGCGGCGAGGACCATCTGCTCGACTTCTTCGTCGCGGCTCCCGGCCGCGGCCCCGACGCGCGCGAACCCGCAGGGCTCACTCCCGCGAAGGTGTGGTGGAACGACGAGTCGTTCCAGCTCTTTCACATCGGGGCCTCCTCGTGCGGCGTGTACGGCAACACGAAGGGGCTCGCGGAGGCGCTCGCCCGCTTCGGCACCATGCCGCTGTCCGAGCTCGTGGCGGAGCCCGCGCAGGCGGCTCGCGAGGGTGTCCCGCTGAGCGAGGTGCAGGAGTACCTGTTCAAGATCCTGGACCCCCTGCTTGCGGCAGAGCCCGAGGGGCGGGCGATCTTCAACCCTGAAGGGCGGGCGCTGCGGGCGGGGGAGAAGGTGCGCTTTCCCGAGCTCGGCGATCTGCTCGAGCGGCTCGGCGCGGAGGGGCCGGACTTCCTCTACACGGGCGACGTGGCCGCGGCGGTGAGCGACTGGGTGCTCGAGCGCGGCGGCCTCATCACCCGCGAGGACCTCGCGTCATACGAGGTGATCGAGCGCGAGCCGGCGCGGGCTGAGTACCGGGGCCGCGACGTGATCACCAATCCGCCGCCGTCCTCCGGAGGCATCCTGATCGCCTACGCGCTCGACATGCTCGAGCGGCTCGACCGCCCGGCGGACGTGCGAGCGCTCGTGCAGGTGATGGACCAGGCGAACCGCGCGCGGACGGAGGAGTTCATCAGCTCACTCCACAATGAGGGCTATCTGGAGCGGTTCCTCGCGCGTGAGGCGATCGAGTCCGCGGCCAGCGAGGTGCACTCGCGGCTCGGCTCGACCACCCACATCTCCGTGCTGGACGGGGACGGCGCATGCGTGGCTCTCACCTGCTCGAACGGCTCGTCCTCGGGCGTGATCGTGCCGGGCACCGGCGTGCACCTCAACAACATGCTCGGCGAGGCGGACCTGAACCCACACGGCTACCACCGTCACGAGCCGGGTCGGCGGATCCCGAGCATGATGGCGCCCACCGTCGTGCTGCGGGAGGGGAAGCCGGAGGTGGCGCTCGGGTCCGCGGGGTCGAACCGGATCCGCTCGGCCATCCTCCAGACGATCAT
>DATEPK010000348.1:0-13512 GCA_035273245.1 Thermoleophilaceae bacterium | reverse complement strand
CAGGGCGCGCTCCAGCGAGTGCAGCGCGAGATGCGGCCCGGGGACACGCTCGTGTACGAGCCGGGCTTCCTGCAGCCGGTGATCAGCTACTACGTGCCGCACTTGAACGCGCGGCCGCTCGACGCCGGGCTGCCGAAGGCGGCGCCGCCGGGGCGTAAGCCCGCCGGGCGGCGGCCGAAGGTGTTCCTGCTCGCGAGCTTCCTCGACAAGCCGCAGTACGCGTCCGGCACCGGTGCCGCCATCGCGAAGATGGAGAAGGCGCTGCACCGCCGGCTCGTCGAGCGCTTCACCGATCCCCAGATCAAGGTGTGGGTGTTCCAGTGAACCGGCGCGACGCGAGGCTGAATCCACCGACGTGGAGCCCGCTGCCGGCCGACTGGCCGCGGCGCCGCCTGCGCCTGATCCTCCTGGTGGCGCTCAACGTGCTGCTGGCCGCCTGGTACTTCAGCTGGCTGGTGCGGCCCGAGCGCGTGGGCATGCCGCTCCTGTTCGGACTGCTTCTCGTGGCGGAGGTCTTCAACCTCTGCCAGGCGCTGGGCTTCTGGTGGACGGGCGTGTGCGGCCGACGTTGGGTCGCCGCGGTGCTGCCGTATCCGCGCCTCGCCGACGTGGACGTGTTCGTGCCCGTGTATGGCGAGCCGGTGGAGATCGTGGAGCCGACGATCGCCGCCTCGGCGCGCATGCGCGGAGCGAACGTGCAGGTGTGGCTGCTCGACGACGGCGAGAGCGACGAGATGCGCTCGCTCGCCGAGCGGCACGGCGCCCGCTACCTCCGCCGCGCCGAGAACCACGGCGCGAAGGCCGGGAACATCAACAACGCGCTGCGTCACAGCACGGCGCCGTACGTGGTGGTGCTCGACTCGGACCACGTGCCGCACGAGTCCTTCCTGCAGAAGACGCTCGGCCACATGACGGACAAGCGCGTGGCGTTCGTCCAGACGCCGCAGTACTACGCGAACCACGCGGTCAACCCGCTCGCGAGCGCGGCGTGGGCGCAGCAGGCGCTCTTCTTCGGCGCGATCGCCCACGGCAAGGACGGCATCGGCGCGACCTTCTGCTGCGGCACCAACGTGCTCTTCCGCCGTGAGGCGCTCGATGAGATCGGCGGCTTCCCGGAGCAGTCGCTCACCGAGGACTTCGAGCTCTCGATCGAGCTGCACTCGCGCGGGTGGAAGAGCGCATACGTGCCGGAGGTGCTCGCCAACGGCCTCGGCCCGGAGGACATGGCGTCCTACGTGAGCCAGCAGCAGCGCTGGGCGCGCGGCTGCCTGTCCGCGTTCCCGAAGATCGTCGCCACTCGGCTGCCGCTCAGGCTGCGCCTGCAGTACTTCCTCTCGGCCATGTACTTCCTGTCCGGCTGGACGGTGCTCATCTACATGTCGTTCCCCATCGTGAGGATCTTCTCCGGTGAACAGCCGCTGGCGGCCGCCACGGCCAGCCAGTTCCTACTCCACTTCGGGCCGTACTTCGCCTGCTCGCTGCTCACGGTCGCGGTTGCCGGCGGCGGCGCGTACACCTTCGGCGGCTTCGCGCTCGCGGCGGCGAACTTCTGGGTCCACATCCTGTCGACCCTGATGACGATCGCCCGCCGGCGCGGCCGCTTCGTGGTCACGCCGAAGCAGGGGGTCGAGGGCCCACAGCCGCGCACTGTCGTGCCTGCGCTCCTGATGGCGGCCGGGCTGCTCACCGCCGCCGGCTACGGCCTCGCGCAGGGCCACTCGCCCGCAACGCTGAACAACGTGGCCTTCGCGGGCCTGCACGTGTTCGTGCTGATGACCGGCGTCTGGCCTGCGCTGATCGGCGCGCGCGCCGCCGCACGGGTGCGCGAGGCCGAGCGCGAGCGCGCACGAAGGGCCGGGATCTCGGCGCAGTCGGCCGCGAGGAGGGCGGCATGATGAGGAGAACGCGCAATCTGCTGGCGGCGGCGCTCAGCGTCGTCGCGATGTGCTCGTTTGCTGTCGAAAGCTGCGGCGCGACCGCTCGGAAGCCCGTCGCCGCTCCGGCGGATATCTCGGCGAACTATTTCCTGTCGCACTACGTGGATGGAAGCGGCCGCGTGATCCGCTACGACCAGGGGAGCACCACCGTGAGCGAGGGGCAGGCGTACGCGATGCTGCTCGCCGTCGCGGTCGGCAACCGCCAGAAGTTCGACCAGGTGTGGAGCTGGACGCAGCATCACCTGCGCCGCCCCGACGGCCTCTTCTCCTACCTGTGGGCGAACGGCAAGGTGACCGGCCGCGACCCAGCCTCGGACGCCGACCTCGACACGGCGCGGGCGCTCGCGGCGGCAGCACGGCGCTTCAACCACCCGGCATACGCGCGGCAGGCCCGCGCGCTCGGCCGCGACATCCTGCGCAAGGAGACGGTGACGGCGGGTGGCAGGCGATTGCTCGTGGCGGGACCGTGGGGCCGCGCAGCTCCATACACGGTCGACCCGAGCTACTTCTCGCCGAACGCGTACAACGCGCTCGCGCGGCTCGGCCGCCGGCGCGCATGGCGCCAGCTCGCGCAGTCGAGCTACAAGGTGCTGAAGCAGTCGCGCGGGGGCAACCCGCCGCTGCCGCCGGACTGGGCGAAGGTGAAGCCCGACGGCGCCGCGTATGCATCGGCCGCGCCTCACGGCGCCTCCGGCGGCGCCGCGCCGATGCGCTACGGGCCGGACGCAACGCGCGTGCTCGTGCGCATGGCAGAGAGCTGCGACCCGCGGGCGCACCGTCTGGCCGCCGCGGCCTGGCCGTTCCTGCGCAAGGCGACGGCTGGTGGGCACGACCCGGCGTTCGCCTACGACCTCTCCGGCCGGCCGATGACGAGCAACACCAATGCCGTCACGCTCGTGGCCGCGGCCGGCGCCGCCACGGCCGCCGGCAACCACAAGGCCGCGGCTTCGCTGCTCGGACGCGCGCAGGCCTTCGACGGCGCGCACCCGAGCTACTACGGCGACGCCTGGGTGGCGCTCGGCCGCGTGATGCTGCAGACGCACCTGCTCGGCTCCTGTCCATAAGATCGCGGGCCGCCGATGGCTGACGGCCTGGAGAAAGCGATCGAGAAGATGCGCGCGGACGGCGCGCCCGACGTGGCGATCGCGAACTTCCGCCACTACTACGAGCTGCTCGCCGGCGGCGATACGGGCACGATCGCCGAGGACGAGATCGAGCCGGCGGGCGATCTGCCGTCCGCCGATGAGCTGCCCGAGCCGGGCGACGAAGGACGGCAGGCGCTCGAGCGCGCCGTAGTGATCCGGCTGAACGGCGGCCTGGGAACGAGCATGGGGATGACGGGGCCGAAGGCTCTGCTCGAGGTGAAGGACGGGCTCAACTTCCTCGACGTGATCGCGCGCCAGGTGCTGCGCATGCGCGAGCGGCACGGGATCAAGCTGCCGCTCGTGCTGATGGACAGCTTCCGCACTCGCGAGGAGTCACTGAAGGCGCTCGAGCCCTATCCGGACCTGGACGTGGGGGAGCCGCTCGACTTCCTGCAGGGCCGGGTGCCGAAGATCCTCGCCGACAGCCTGGAGCCCGCCGAGTGGCCCGACGATCCCGAGCTCGAATGGGCGCCGCCCGGGCACGGCGACCTCTACACCTCTCTGGTCACGTCCGGCACGCTCGAGCAGCTGATCGAGGACGGCTACGAGTACGCGTTCGTCGCGAACTCCGACAACCTGGGCGCGGTGCTCGAGCCGCGCATCCTGGCGTGGTTCGCGCGACAGCAGCTCCCGTTCGCGATGGAGGTGCTGCGGCGGTCGGAGAGCGACCGCAAGGGCGGCCACATCGCGCGCCGCAAGGGCGGCGGGCTCGTGCTGCGCGAGTCCGCGCAGGTGCGTGACGAGGACGCGGGCGCATTCCAGGACATCTCGCGCCACCGCTTCTTCAACAGCAACAACCTGTGGCTCAATTTGCGAACGCTCGCGCGGGTGCTCGACGACCGCGACGGCGTGCTCGGCCTGCCGATGATCGTCAACCGCAAGACGCTCGACCCGGGCGACGCGAGCTCGCCCGCCGTGTACCAACTCGAGACGGCGATGGGCGCCGCGATCGACGTGTTCGAGGGCGCCGCCGCTATCGAGGTGGGCCGCGCGCGCTTCGCCCCCGTGAAGACGACGAACGACCTGCTCGTCGTCCGCTCGGATGCCTACGAGCTCACCGCTGAGGCCGAGATGCGGCTCGTACGGGACGAGCCGCCGCTCGTGGACCTGGACTCAGAGCACTACAAGCTGGTGCGCGACTTCGATGCGCATTTCCCCGCGGGTCCCCCGTCCCTGAAGGACTGCGACCGGCTCGAGGTGGACGGCGATGTGGTGTTCGGCGCGGGCGTGGTCGTGCGCGGATCGGTCCGCATCGAGGGCGATCGGCGCATCGAAGGCGGAGCGGTGCTCGAGGGCTAGCTAACCGACGCGTGCGAGCTCGCGCACGAGCTCTGCCGCCGGGCGCACATCGTGGATGCGCGCCACCGTCTCGCCCGCGTACAGCGGGCCGGCGTCGAGCAGGTTGCTCGGTGTCTGATCGGTTGCCGGCTGAGGGGAGAGGAAGGGGACGCTCGCCCGCTGGCGCCTCAGCGCCGCGCCCTGTGCGGAGTCCGGAAGGCGCGCAAGCAGAGGACCGGCCGCGCGGTTGGCCAGCCGCACCCAGCCCGGGCCGCGCCGGTCCCCGCGCAGCCAGCGCTCGGTGGCCTCGTTCCACAGCACGCGGTGCGTCGCGTCCGGCCAGCCAACGCCGAAGAGCTCGGTGAGCACGGTCTCGCGCGACTCCATCAGCCGCTGCTTGTAGGCCTGCCGGGCGCCGCTCTCGTCGCTCATCAGGAAGCGGGTGCCGAGCACAGCGGCCTCGGCGCCGGCATCGAGCGCCCGGCGCACGTCAGCCGCATCGGCGATGCCGCCGGCCAGCAGCAGCGGATATCCGTCGGGCAGTGTCTCGCGCGTGCGCGCGAGCAGCTCGAGCGCGGGCGTCGTGCCGCGCACGTGGCCGCCGGCCTCCACGCCCTGCACGATCACGCCGTCGGCGCCCGCGGCATGCGCCGCGCGGGCTTCCTCGACCGAGCCGCACTGGTGCAGCCAGACGTTGTCGCTTTGCCGCCGCGGCTTCCCCCAGAACGTCACCACGGCGTCCGCCTGGCGCGCCGCTTCCCAATGCTTCGCGCGCGCGAGGTTGAGAAGGAGGTTGATCGCGAGCGGCTTCGCCGTCCTCTCCCTCGCCTTGCGGAGCTCGGCGCCGAGCGCGCCCGCTGGCATGATCCCGATCGTGCCGAGCCCGCCCGCCTCCGATACGGCGGCGGCCAGCTCGCTGCGCGCGATCCCGCCGCCCATGCCCGCCTGGACGACGGGCAGTTCCACTCCGAGGCGCTCGAGCAGCCCGCTCAAGCCACCGGCGCCGGGTCCTCGAAGCGCTCGCGCCGGCGCTCCTCCTCCTCGGACTGCAGCAGCATCCGGACGAACAGGATCGCGAATGCGATCACGAGCACGATCGACTGTTCGATCATCATGATCGCGCCGCCCAGGTTCTGATCCTCCACCGCGCTGAGCCCCCAGATCCGCGGCACGTGCTCGTAGTACGGATACGCCACACCGTGCGACCACGTGAAGAAGACGCCGAGCAGCCCGGCGCTGAACTTGGCCACGAGCAGGTAACCGAAGATCGAGAGGCCCTTGAGCCGCCGCCGCATCGGCACGGGCTGGATCAGCGGCCACCAGAGGGCGAGCCCGCCGATGAAGAAGCATGTGTGCTCGAGCGCGTGAATGGCGTCGTGGTTCAGCGCGGCGTCGTACATCGCCGGGATGTGCCAGACGTAGATGAGCGTGAGCCAGATCGCGATGCCGGTGGCGGGGTGGGCGAGGGGGCCGAGTGCGCGCTCCACCGCCATCAGGCGGCGCGTGAGCGGGCGCATGATCACGCGCGAGAGCGAGAGCAGCACGAGCAGAGGCGCGATGTCGCCGATCAGGATGTGCTGGACCATGTGCATCGAGAAGAGGTAGTCCTCGCCCAGCCCGTCGATGGGGGAGACGAGGGCCGCGAGCATCACGAGCACCGCGCCGCTGAAGGCGAGGAGCTGCAGCGGGCCGGCTCCGCGGCCGCCCGCCTCTCTACGCGCGTGTACGAAGCGCCACAGGTAGAGCACCACGTAGAGCCCGACCACGATCAGTTGCCCCGGGTCGAACGTCCAGTGGATGCGAGGGTGCGTCACCGGCGGCGGCCGCGTGTAACAGCCTTGTCACAGAGCACGCGCGCAATTGTCGCAGTCGCGGCCCCACAGGTCACACGCGCCCCGGCAGGCTTGTCCCCATGCCCCTTTCTCGCCTTCTGTCGCTGCTGGCGCCGCCGCTGTGCCTGGCGTGTGGAGCGCCGGCTCAGGTGCATCAGCCGCTCTGTCGCGGCTGCCGCGGCGGCCTGCGCTGGCTGCCGGCGGAGCAGGCGGGGGCGGGTGTGCCGCTATGGGCCGCGGTGAGCTACGAGGGGCCTGCGCGGGCGCTGGTGCGGGCTCTGAAGTTCCGCGGTGCGGTGCCGCTCGCGGACGCTATGGCGGCGCAGATGGCCGCTAACGCTCCGCCCGAGCTGCTCGAGCGTCGCGCGCTCGTGCCGGTGCCGATGCATCCGGCGCGCCGGCGACGGCGCGGCTTCAACCAGGCGAAGGAGATTGCCGCCGCGCTCGCGCGGCGCAGCGGCCTCCCGCTCGCCGACTGTCTGGAGCGGCGCGCCGGCGGTGCGCGCGACAGCCAGGTCGGCCTTGGGCGCGAGGAGAGGCTTGGCGCGCTCGCCGGAAGCGTGCGCTTTCGCCGCGGCGCGGCCGTGCCGCTGCGCGCGCTCCTCGTGGACGACGTGGTCACCACCGGCGCGACACTCGCCGCATGCGCCGCGGCGCTCGCGCAGGCGGGCGTGCGGGAGGTGAGCGGCATCGCATACGCGCGCACGCCGGGGCGCTGATGTGCGTATCTCGCAGTGCAGCCGGGTAGGGATAGGTCAGAATCGCCCGACCAACCACGGAGGAACGACCCCATGAAGCGCAGCCTGATCCTGGTTCTCACCGCAGCGGCAGCCGTGGCCACGGCGGTATCGGGCTGCGGCGCCAGCAGCGTCACGGGCGACGCCGTCGCGAAGGCAGCCACCGCCACCTCGAGCACCCACGGCGCCCGCGTTGCGATGACGATGACGCTCTCCTCGGGCGCGCTTCCACAGCCGGTCCACATGACCGCCAACGGAGTCATGAACGAGGTCGCGCGGCAGGGGCGCATCAACGTGGATATGTCCGACTTGGCGAACGCCACCGGAGGGTCGCGCGTCAAGGCCTCACAGCTGCAGATGACCGAGATCCTCAACGGCACGGTCATCTACATGCGCATGCCATTCCTCGACGGGAAGCTTCCAGGCAACAAGAAGTGGCTGAAGGTCGACATCGCGAAGACCAGCAAGGCGCTCGGCGTGAACCTCGGTCAGCTCACCCAGCCGGGCCAGGATCCCGGCCAGCAGATCGGCTACCTGCGCACGGTGTCGGACGCGAAGAAGGTCGGCACGGACACCATCCGCGGCGTGAAGACCACGCACTACCGCGGAGTGGCGAGGCTCGACCGCTACCCGCAGCTCCTGCCGCCCAGCCAGCGGGCCGCCGCGAGGGCCGGGATTCAGCGGCTGATCAAGCTGTCGGGCACGAGCTCGATGCCGATCGACGCTTGGGTCGACTCTGGCAACAGGATCCGGAGGATGAAGCTCGCGATGAACATGAAGCTGCCGCAGGCACCGCAGTCGCTTCACATGGACATCCAGGAGGACCTCTACGGCTTCGGCGCGTCCGTAAACGCCACTCCGCCGCCGAGCGACCAGGTGTACGACGTCACCGGCGCTGCCTCGAAGGCGCTCAAGTCCGCGGGCGCCGGCGGCTGAGCAAAACCCCTCTGGCCGAGTTGTGCCGAGGGGTACCATCTCTCTTGCGGGAAAATCCGATCTAAGGAGGGCGCATGCGCATCGAGGTGAAGGGGCGCAACGTGTCGGTCGGTGACGAGCTGCGGGAGCGCATCGAGAAGCGCTTTCAGAAGATCTCGAAGCAGGTGTCAGAGCTTGCGCTGGCCGAGGTCGAGCTCACCGAGGAGCGCAATCCGCGGAACGCGACGCAGTCGCAGGTCGCGGAGATCACCCTCCACCTCAAAGGCGCAACCCTCCGCGCGCACGAGGCGACCGACAACATGGTCCGCTCGATCAACGCCGCCACGGACGACCTCGCCCGCCAGGTGAAGCGCCACCGCGACAAGCGGCGCCGCCGGCGCGAGATGCAGAAGGCGGCGGCGGAGCCTAGGACGGCATAGGCGCTTCGCGCCGGTCATAGGTCAGAGGTCAGAGGTCAGAGGGCCTTAGCTCCGGCCTCGCCTCGACTCTGTGCCGTTATTGCTGCAGTTCCGGAGTAGCGGTCCCTGTCAGCCACGCCCTACTCCCTACGGCCTACTCCCCATCGCTACCCTTGCCCCTATGTCTCTTCTCGACCGCGCTCTCCGTATCGGCGAGGGCAAGAAGTTCAAGGAATTTGAGCGCCAGGTCGCGCGTATCAACGATCTCGAGGCCGAAATGGAGCTGCTCGAGGACGAGGAGATTCGCACCGAGTTCGACGGGCTGAGGGAGCGCGCCGCAAACGGCGAGTCGCTCGATGACCTCCTCTTCGAGTCGTTCGCTCTCACGCGCGAGGCCGGCAAGCGCGCGCTCGGGATGCGGCACTTCGACGTCCAGCTGATCGGCGCGATGGTGCTGCACGACGGCTCGATCGCCGAGATGCGAACCGGCGAGGGTAAGACCCTCACCGCCACGCTGGCGGTTGCGCTGAACGCGCTGGCGGGCAAGGGCGTCCACCTCGTCACGGTCAACGACTACCTCGCTCGCCGTGACGCCGAGTGGATGAAGCCGATCTACGACATGCTCGGCGTGAGCGTCGGCATCCTCTCCTCAGAGCAGCACGATCCCACCATCAAGCGCGCGCAGTACGCCGCCGACGTCACCTACGGCACGAACTCCGAGTTCGGCTTCGATTACCTGCGCGACAACCTCGCCATCGACCTCGAGGACAAGGTCCAGCGCGGCTGGAACTTCGCGATCGTGGACGAGGTCGACAACATCCTCATCGACGAGGCGCGCACGCCGCTGATCATCTCCGGGCAGCCCGAGCAGGCCGCCGACCTCTACTACCAGTTCGCCAAGCTCGCGCCCATGCTCGAGCCGGGCAAGAAGCCCGAGGGCTACGAGACGAAGTCAAAGGACTGGGAAGCACCGTACGACTACGAGCCCGACGAGAAGCACAAGACCGTCGCCATCACGGAGAAGGGCGTGGAGAAGGCCGAGAAGTTCCTCGGCATCGACAACATGTACCTCGCCGAGCACGGCAACCTCGTCAACCACCTGATCCAGGCGCTGAAGGCCGAGTCGCTCTACAAGAAGGACGTCGACTACGCGGTGATCGACGGCGAGGTGAAGATCATCGACGAGTTCACCGGCCGCATCCTCGAGGGCAGGCGCTGGTCCGAGGGACTGCACCAGGCCGTCGAGGCGAAGGAGGGCGTGGCGATCCAGGAGGAGAACCAGACCGTCGCCACGATCACCTACCAGAACTACTTCCGCCGCTACGCGAAGCTCTCCGGCATGACCGGCACGGCCATCACCGAGGCCACCGAGTTCATGAAGATCTACGAGCTCCAGGTGGTCGAGATCCCCACCAACGAGCCGATGATCCGCAAGGATCAGAACGACCAGATCTACAAGACCAAAGAGGGCAAGTGGAACGCGGTGCTCAGCGAGATCGCCGCGCGCCACGCAGGCGGGCAGCCGGTGCTCGTGGGCACGATCTCGGTCGAGGTCTCCGAGCTTCTCTCGCAGCGCCTCAGCCAGCGCGGCATCAAGCACACGGTGCTGAACGCGAAGCCCGAGCATGCAGCGCGCGAGGCGGAGATCGTGGCGGAGGCCGGTCAGCCCGGCGCGGTCACGATCGCCACCAACATGGCCGGCCGAGGCGTGGACATCAAGCTCGGAGGCAACGCGGAGCACCGCACCCACCAGGAGCTCATCAAGCGCGGCCTCGAACCGGACAGCGATGAGTGGAACAAGGCCTGGGACGAGGTCTTCCCCGGCATCGAGCAGGAGGTGGAGCAGAACCGCCAGAAGGTGATGGAGGCCGGCGGCCTGTACATCCTCGGCACCGAGCGCCACGAGTCGCGCCGCATCGACAACCAGCTTCGCGGCCGCTCCGGCCGCCAGGGCGACCCGGGCGAGTCGCGCTTCTACCTCTCCGCCGAGGACGACCTCGTGCGCCTCTTCGCGGGCGACCGCATCTACCGCATCCTCGACCGCCTCGGGCCGGTGTCCGAGGAG
This sequence comes from Thermoleophilaceae bacterium, assembly GCA_035273245.1. Lineage (GTDB taxonomy): Bacteria > Actinomycetota > Thermoleophilia > Solirubrobacterales > Thermoleophilaceae > JAICJR01. Next base: position 3,184 of record DATEPK010000348.1, on the reverse strand, counting down.
GGCGAGGAGGAGCCGATCGAGGCCGGGATGCTCTCCAAGCAGATCGAGAACGCGCAGAAGAAGGTGGAGGAGCAGAACTTCCTCATCCGCAAGCGCGTGCTCGAGTACGACGACGTGATGAACCAGCAGCGCGAGGTCGTCTACGAGTACCGCGACCGCATCCTCGAGGGCGAGGACATGTCCGAGACAGCGCGCCTGCAGGTGGCCGAGTCGATCGAGCGCCTGGTGGATCAGTACCTCGTGGGCGACTACGCCGAGGACTGGGACCTCGAGGGTCTGTTCACCCAGCTCGAGCAGATGTACCCGGTGGCTATCGCGGCCGAGGACGTGAACCCGCAGACGCTCGACAAGGCGTCGCTCGTGGCCGATCTCCGCGAGGACATCGTCAAGGCCTATGACGAGCGCGAGGAGGAGCTCGGCCCCGAGCTCATGCGCTACCTCGAGCGCTGGATCCTGCTCCAGATCATCGACGAGCGCTGGCGCGAGCACCTGCACGACATGGACTACCTGCGCGAGGGCATCCACCTGCGCGGGTTCGCCCAGATCGATCCGCTCGTGGCCTACAAGAACGAGGGCTTCGAGATGTTCACCTCGCTCATGAACTCGATCTGGGAGGAGTTCGCGCGCTACATCTTCCGCGTCGAGGTGGAGATCGAGGGCGAGAACGGCCACGGGGCGCAGCAACAGCAGCCGCAGCCCTGGGGGCAGTCGGGCAATGCCAGCTCCACGCGCAACTTCTCTTACGCGGGCGGCACCGCCGAAGATCAGCCGAGCGCCCTCGCCGCGGCCGCGGCCGCGGGCGGAGCGGTCGAGGGCATGGAGGAGGCCGCCGAGCTGTTGCCCGTGGTCGAGACCCGCCACGTGGACGAGCACGACCGCATCGGGCGCAACGATCCGTGCTGGTGCGGCTCCGGCAAGAAATTCAAGAAGTGCCATGGGGCCGGTTAGCGGCGGGCCCCTCCGCGACCAGCTGAAGCTGCTCGCGGACTACCTTTGACCCCGCTGCGCTAGCCGGGCGCCTCGAGGCGCTCGAGCAGGAGATGCAGGCGCCCGGCTTCTGGGACGACCAGGAGCGAGCAGCGAAGGTGTCCGCCGAGCACTCGAGCGTGCAGCGGAAGCTGAGCGGCTTCCGCGAGCTCGAGTCCGAGCTCGACGACATCGAGGCGCTCGAGGAGCTCGCGCAGGAGGACGAGTCGATCACGGGCGAGCTCGACGAGCAGCGTGAGCTGTTCGCCTCCAAGCTCGCCGAGCTCGAGGAGGCGCGGCTCTTCTCCGGCCGCTACGACGAGGGGGACGCGGTCGTGTCCGTCCATGCGGGCGCGGGCGGCACCGACTCCCAGGACTGGGCCGAGATGCTGCTCCGCATGGAGATGCGCTGGGCCGAGCGACGCGGGTTCAAGATCGAGATGGTGGAGGCGAGCGAGGGGGAGGAGACCGGCATCAAGTCCGCCACCTTCATCGCGCGCGGCGAGAACGCGTACGGCCTCTTCTCGGCGGAGAAGGGCGTGCACCGGCTTGTGCGGATCTCGCCGTTCGACTCGCAATCGCGCAGGCACACGTCGTTCGCGCTCGTGGAGGTGTCGCCACTAGTGGACGAGGCCACCGACGTGGAGATCAGCGACGACGACCTCCAGATCGACACCTACCGCGCATCGGGCGCCGGCGGCCAGCACGTGAACAAGACCGACTCGGCGGTGCGGATCACCCACAGGCCCACGGGCATCGTGGTGCAGTGCCAGAACGAACGCTCGCAGTCCTCGAACAAGGCCACGGCGATGGCGATGCTCAAGTCGCGCCTGCTCGAGCTCGAGGAGCAGAAGCGGCGCGAGGAGATCGCGCGCGAGAAGGGCGAGGCGCAGGACGTGGCGTGGGGCTCGCAGATCCGCTCCTACGTGCTGCACCCCTACACGATGGTCAAGGACCACCGCACGAACTTCGAGATGGGCGACGCGCAGCGCGTGCTCGACGGCGACCTCGACGGGTTCGTGCGCGCCGAGCTCCTGCGCCGCGCGGGTATGGACGGCAACGGTTCACACTGACCCTGAATGGGTCAGGCCGAACTTCTGATCGCAGGGCTGCTCGTGGCGGTTGCCGGGCTGAGCGCGTTCGCGCGCTACCTGTCGATCCCGTACCCCATCGTGCTCGTGATCGGCGGCGCGCTCTTCGGGCTCATCCCAGGAGTGCCCGAGGTGAAGCTCAACCCGGACGTCGTGCTCGTGATCTTCCTGCCGCCGCTCCTCTACGCCGCGGCGTTCTTCGCGAACTTCGGCGACCTTCGATCGAACCTCCGCTCGCTCAGCCTCTCGTCGATCGGCCTCGTGCTGTTCACGATGACGATCGTGGCGCTGGTGGCGCACGCGGTGATCGACGGGATGTCGTGGGCGGCGGCCTTCGCGCTCGGGGCGATCGTCTCGCCCACGGACCCGCTCGCCGGCGGCAGCATCATGCGTCGCCTGGGCCTGCCCCGGCGCATCGTTAGCGCGGTGGAGGGCGAGGGTCTCTTCAACGACGCCACGGCGCTCGTGGCCTACCGCGTGGCGGTGGCGGCGGCGGTGGGAGCGACCTTCTCCCTCGCGGACGCCAGCTTGAAGTTCCTGCTGAGCGCCGCCGGCGGGGTCGCTATCGGCCTCGCGATGGCGTGGGTGCTGGCGGAGGTTCGGGCCCGCATCCAGGACGTGCAGGTGAACATCACGATCTCGCTGCTCAGCGGCTACGCCGCGTTCATCCCGGCACAGGCGGCCGGCGTGTCGGGCGTCCTTGCCGCTGTCACCACCGGGATCTACATGGGCTTCCGCGGGCCGACCATCATCTCGCCGCGCACGCGCCTGCAGGGCTTCTTCGTGTGGGACATCCTCGACTTCCTCCTCAATGCCGCGCTGTTCGTGCTGATCGGGCTTCAGCTGCGCGCGGTGCTGGACCGGCTCGGCGGGTACTCGGTCAGCACGCTCGCGGGCTACGCCGCCGCTGTGTCCGCGGTGGTGATCGCCACGCGCTTCGTCTGGATGTTCACAATGCCGTACCTAATCCGCGCGCTCGACAGACGGCCAAGCCAGCGCGCCCGCAGGGTGGGGGCGGCGCTGCGGGTGGTCATCGCCTGGAGCGGAATGCGCGGAGCCGTGTCGCTCGCGGCCGCGCTGGCGCTGCCGCTCAACACCCACGCGGGCGAGCCCTTCCCGGACCGCGA
>DATEPK010000347.1:0-3218 GCA_035273245.1 Thermoleophilaceae bacterium | reverse complement strand
CGACAGGAGCCGGTTCACATCACGCTTCCCGAAGCGCGCAACGTCTTCGATGCGAAACCCCGCGAACGCGCGCCGGAAGTTCTCCCGCTTCCGCAGAATCGTGATCCACGACAGCCCGGACTGAAACCCCTCGAGGCAGAGGCGCTCGAAAAGCTCATCGTCACCTGTGACCGGCCGGCCCCACTCGTGGTCGTGATACGCCGCGTACTCAGCGGACGATGCACCCCACCAGCAACGCCGGCGCCCATCCGAACCGGTGAGAAGCGAGGCCACCAGCGAGACCCTATGCCCTATCACCTACGGCCCATGACCTAATACGATCAGCGCGGAACCCCACGCGGCCATGGCGGATAACTCAACGCATCAAGGAGAAGGGGTTCTCGACCCTCAGCGGGCGCTCGGATTCCTGGCCGAGGTGAGCGCGGTGCTGGCAAGGTCGCTCGACTACGAGCGGACGCTCGCCGAGGTGGCGCAGCTGCCGGTGCCGGAGTTCGCCGACTGGTGCGGCGTGGACATCGTCCAGCCTGACGGGTCGCTGCGGCAGATCACGAGCGGCCATCCCGACGCGCGGGTGGAGGAGTTCCTGATGGAGCTGCGCCGCCGCTACCGCCAGGAGAAGGGAACCTCCGAAGGGGCGATGCACGTGATCGCCACGGGCGAGTCCGAGCTGGTCACCGATGTGCGCAACGCGCCGCGCATCGAGATCCCATCGGCGGAGAGCGGCCTTTACGAGACGCTCTCGGCGCACTCCTACATGATCGTCCCGATGGTCGCGCGCGGCCGGACGATCGGCGCGCTCACCTTCCTCTCCACGCGCGAGGGACGGCACTACGGCCCGGCCGACCTCGACTTCGCGCACCACCTGTCGCGCCGCTTCGGACTTGCCGCTGACAACTCGCGCCTCTACCAGGAGGCGGAGGAGGCGCGCGAGCGGCTCACCTTCCTCGCGCGCGCGAGCGAGCTTTTGTCCCAGACGCTCGAGCTGGAGAGCACGCTCGAGCAGGTGGCGTATCTCACCGTGCCGCGATTGGCCGACTGGTGCGCGATCGAGCTGGTTGGGGAGGACGGCAGCGTGTACAACGCGGCCACCGCGCACACCGATCCCGAGAAGGTCAAGTTCGCCGAGGAGATACGCAGGCGCTACCCGGCCGACCCCGACTCGCCCACCGGCGTGCCGAACGTGATCCGCACCGGCAAGCCGGAGCTCTACCCGGAGATCCCGGACGAGATGCTCGTGCAGGCGGTGGCGGACCCGGAGCAGCTGCGCCTGATGCGCGAGATCGGCCTCAGCTCGATCCTGATCGTGCCGCTCACCGCGCGCACTCGCACCCTGGGCGCGCTCACCCTCGTGCACGCGGAGTCCGGTCGCACCTACGACGAGGAAGACCTCCGCTTCGCGGAGGACCTCGCGCGCCGGGCCGCCATCGCGGTGGACAACGCGCGTCTCTACACGCAGGAGCACCAGGCGGTTGTCACGCTGCAGCAGAGCCTGCTGCCGCGCCAGCTGCCGGACATACCGGGCATCGAGTTTGCAGCCCGTTACCTTCCCGCCACCTCGGAGGTCGACGTCGGCGGCGATTGGTACGACGCGATCGCGCTCGGAGACGGGAGCGTCGGCCTCGTGATCGGCGACGTGGCAGGCCATGGTCTGGAGGCGGCGGCGGTGATGGGGCAGTTCCGCAACGCCCTGCGCGCCTATGCGCTCGAGGGACCGGGGCCCGGGGCGGCGGTGGAGCGCCTCAACCGTCTGACGCGCACGTTCGAGCAGCACGACATGGCCACGCTCGTCTACGGCGAGTTCGACGCCGGCACGAGCAGCATGCGCTTCGTCCGAGCCGGCCATCCGCCGCCGCTCGTCCGCTCGGCGGATGGACGCGTGAGCGCCGTCAACGGCCAGGGCTCGCTTCCGGTGGGCGTGTCGCCAAACGCGCGCTACGAGGCGTCGCTGCTCGAGCTTCCGCCCAACACCACCCTGCTGCTGTACACGGACGGCCTGGTGGAGCGGCGGGGTGAGGCGCTCGAGGCCGGAATCGGGCGGCTCCAGCGCGTGCTCGCCGAGGCGCCGGACTCGCTCGAGGAGCTGTGCGACCACGTGATCGAGCAGAGCGCGCCGGATCCAGAGCGCGCGGACGACATCGCGGTGCTCGCGCTGCGCCCGGTGGAGATCGACCCCGCCAGCTTCCACACCAGTCTCCGGGCAGAGCCGGGTGAGCTGTCGCGCCTGCGCCGGATGCTGAGGCGCTGGCTTCGCGCCACGCAGGCAACCGCGCAGGAGATCTACGACATCACGATCGCTGCGGGAGAGGCGAGCGCCAACGCGATCGAGCACGCGTACGGCGCGCGCGCCGCGCGCTTCGAGGTGGAGGGGACGCTCGAGGGCGACACCGTGACGCTGTGGGTGCGCGACAGCGGCTCGTGGCGCGCGCCGCGCGGCCTGCACCGCGGGCGCGGCCTCAAGCTGATAGACGCGCTGATGGAGGACGTGCGGATCGAACGGCGCGAGGACGGCACCGAGGTCATGATGCGGCGGCGGATCGGATCGGAGGCGTGATGGCGGAGATGGCGACGGCGGTCGTCGAGCGCAACGACGGCATGCAGGTCGTGCGGCTCGCCGGCGAGGTGGACATGTCGAACGCGGCGCGGCTCGAGATGGACATCTCGGATGTGGCTCCGAACGACGACCCGGGCCTGGTGCTCGACCTCTCGGAGACGGAGTACCTCGACAGCGCCGGCATCCGCATGTTGTTCGAGCTGGCCGAGCGCCTCGGCGGACGGCGGCAGACGCTAGTCCTGGTGGTCCCTCCGGATTCGCTCGTCCGGCATTCGCTGGAGGTCACCGAGGTGGACCAGGCGATCGCGATGCGCCACACGGTCGGCGAGGCCATTGAGGCCATCCGAACTGGATAGGCTCGCAGCGTGGCTCGGCGCGATCCCCGCATGGTGCCCATCGGCTACGGCAAGTTCGTACGCGCGGATCGCGTGTTCGCGCTCGTGCCGATCGAGGGCGACGAGCGTGGCGAGGGGCGGCGCACATACGTGCACGTCGACGGGCTGGGACAGCCGCTGATCGCTTCGAGGTCCGAGCGCGCGATCCTCGCCGACGTGGAGGCCGCGCTGGCGGAGGCGGCGGGCGTGCCGCGACGCACGGGCTCGCGCACGCGCGCGGGGGAGACGCTCTTCTGATGCTCGCCATCCTGTACGACGTCCATGGCAACCTA
>DATEPK010000346.1:0-13525 GCA_035273245.1 Thermoleophilaceae bacterium | reverse complement strand
CGTCCCTGAGGGCGCCGAGGTGGTGGTGTCCACCGCCATCGCCGACGACAACCCGGAGCTTGCCGCCGCTCGTGGGGGCGGCCTTACAGTCCTTCACCGGGGCGAGCTGCTCGGCGAGGTGTCGCGCCTCAAACGCTGCCTTGCCGTGGCGGGCACGCACGGCAAGACCACCACCACGAGCATGGCCGCACACGCGCTCGTCCATTGCGGCCGCCGCCCGGCGTACCTCGTGGGCGGGGAGGTTCGCTCCACTGGCACCAACGCGTCGTGGGGGCAGGGCGACTGGGTGGTGATCGAGGCGGACGAGTCGGACCGCTCCTTCCTGCGCCTGCGCCCGGATGTGGCGGTGGTCACCAATGTGGAGCTCGATCACCACACCACGTACCGGACGCTGCCCGAAGTTGAAGAGGCGTTCGCGGGCTTCGCCGGCGGTGCGCCCACGGTGATCGCGCCCGCGGGTCTCGAGCTGCAGGGCGTGCCGCCCTCTGTCACCTTCGGAATCGGCACCGGCACGCTCGCCGCCCGCGACCTGGAGCTCACTCCGGGCGGTTCGCGCTTCCTGGTGGAAGGGGTGGAGGTGATCCTGCGCGTGCCCGGCCGCCACAACGTCCTGAACGCGCTGGCGGCTCTCGCCGCCTGCCGCGAGGCCGGACTCGCGCTGGAAAATGCGGCGCCCGCACTGGCGGGCTTCTCTGGCGCGGGCCGGCGCTTCGAGCCCCACGGCAGGACCGCCACCGGTGCGCTCGTGTACGACGACTACGCGCACCATCCCACCGAGGTCCGCGCGACTCTCGAGGCTGCGCGCAGCCTCGAGCCGCGGCGGCTCGTGGCCGTCTTCCAGCCCCATCTCTACTCGCGCACACAGCGGATGGCGCGCGAGTTTGGGCGCGCGCTCTCGCTTGCAGATCTCGTGGTGGTGCTCGAGCTGTATCCGGCGCGGGAGCGAGCGGAGGACTTCCCGGGCGTGAGCGGCTACGCGGTGGCCGCCGCCGCGGCGTCGGCCGCGAACGGGCGGCGCGTGTACTGGCTGCCCCAGATGGACGACGCCGAGCGCTTCCTGCGCGGCGAGCTGCGAGAGGGCGACCTCCTGCTCACGCTCGGCGCAGGCGACGTGGACAAGCTGGCGCGGCGGCTCGGAGACGGCACGTGAATCCGCCAGAGGGCGTCGAGCGCGACTTCTCGCTTGCCCGCCTCACGACCGTCCGCACGGGCGGCCCGGCGGATTGGTTCGCGCGCGTGGGGTCGGTGGAGCGGCTCGGACAGCTCCTCGCCTGGGCGGACGCAGGGGGTATCGATGTAGGAGTGGTGGGCTCCGGCTCGAACCTCCTCGTAGCCGATGATGGATTCCGAGGACTGGTGCTGAAGCTCGACGGCGATCTCTCCACGATCGAGCGCGACGGCGACCGCGTGGTCTGCGGCGGTGGCGCGCGCCTGCCGCAGGCGTCCGCGCGCGCGGCGCGCTGGGGCCTCACCGGGCTCGAGTTCGGCGTGAACATCCCCGGCACCGTGGGCGGAGCGGTGAAGATGAACGCCAACGCCTACGGCGGCGAGCTCGGCAAGGTGCTCGAATGGGTGGAGATCACCACCGCGCGCGGGAGCGAGCGGCGTGCGCCCGAAGCGCTCGGCTTCGAGTACCGGCGGTCGAACCTGCGCCCGCGCGAGATCGTGTCGCGGGCGTCGTTCGGGCTCGAGCCGGCGGAGAGCGACGAGGTGAAGGCCACGCTCGCCGGGATGCGCGAGCAGCGCCGCGCGGCGCAGCCCTCCGGCATCAAGACGTTCGGCTCAACCTTCAAGAACCCGGGCGATCCGCGGGCGGAGGGGCGCACCGCCGGAATGCTGCTCGAGGCCGCCGGCTGCCGCGGGCTGCGCGTGGGCGGCGCGCGCTTCTCCGAGAAGCACGCCAACTTCGTAGAGAACATGGGCGAGGCCACCACCGCCGACGTGCTCGAGCTGATGCGCGAAGGCCGCCGCCGGGTGCGCGAGCGCTTCGGTGTGGAGCTCGAGGCGGAGGTTCAGCTCCTGGGGAATGCGGACGCCGAGGGGGCGCTCTGGTGAAGACGGCCGCCGCCGCAACGCTCAAGCGCCTGCCGCGCATCTCGCTCACGGTGCCGCCTCACATCCGGCGGCGCGCTCTCGTCGTCCTGCTGATCGTGTGCGCGCTGTTTGCGATCTACAGGCTCTGGTTCCGCAACTCGAGCTTCGTCAGCGTCCAGCACGTGAGCGTGAGCGGCCTCACAACGAGCGACGCCGGCCGGATCCGGCTGGCGCTCGTGTCAGCCGCGCACGACATGAGCACGCTCGACGTCAACCAGTCCGCGCTGAACGGCGCGGTGTCGGGCTTTCCCGTGGTGAAGGCCGTGGTGGCGAAGCCGAGCTTCCCGCACACCCTGAAGATCCACGTGATCGAGGAGCAGCCCACCGCGGTGCTCGCGGTGGGAGGCGAGCGGCTCCTGCTCGCGCCTGACGGCACCGTGCTGCGCGGCGTGACCACCGGCCATCCGCTCGCGCTCATAAAGAGCCGGGGCGCCGTGCCGCAGCAGACGCTCACAGACCGTGTCCCCCTCAGCGCGCTGCACGTGGCCGCCGCGGCCCCGGCGGCGCTAGCCGGGCGCATCACGTCCGTCGGCCACGACAAGGAGGGGATCGTCGTCCATCTGCGGAACGGCCCGCGGCTCATCTTCGGCACGGACAGCCGCGCGTTCGCGAAGTGGGCAGCGGTGGCCGCGGTGCTGGCGGACCCGACTTCGAAGGGCGCCACCTACGTCGATGTACGGCTTCCGGGCCGTGCGGTGGCGGGCGGGCTCGACGCCCAGACGCTCGCCCCGATAAGCAGCGTCGGCAACGACGTCTCGGCCCAGTCGAACGACCAGGGGGCTACCGGCACGACCGGCCCGACCAACCCTCAACTCTCAACCGGAGGGTGAGCCCAGTCTCAAGCAATGGTTGAGGGTTGACATGCTGCACGATTTCTTACTCCGCATTGACAGGTCGCACAAAAAACGCCTACAGTGCGCACTTTGCGGGCGCGGGGACCGGCAAATAACCCTCAAGTCTGACTAGAGAGTCGGACGGCCAACCCTCTCGCACGGCTAAAGCATTCGACAGGAACGTACGAGGCATTCGGCATGGACACAGGTAGCTACCTGGCGGTGATCAAGGTCGTCGGAGTCGGCGGCGGCGGCACCAATGCGGTGAACCGCATGGTCGATGCAGGCCTCAAGGGCGTCGAGTTCATCGCGGTCAACACGGACGCGCAGGCGCTGCAGATGTGCGACGCGGACATCAAGCTTCAGATCGGCGCCCAGCTCACGCGCGGACTCGGGGCCGGCGCGGATCCCGAGACGGGCTACGGCGCGGCCAACGAGAGCCGCGACGAGATCAAGGAGGCGCTGAAGGGTGCGGACATGGTCTTCGTCACGGCCGGCGAAGGCGGCGGCACCGGCACCGGCGCGGCCCCCGTGATCGCAGAGGTCGCGAAGCACGAGATCGGAGCGCTCACCGTCGGCGTCGTCACCCGGCCGTTCGAGTTCGAGGGCTCGATGCGCGCTCGCCAGGCAGGCGACGGGATCGACCGCCTGCGCGAGCAGGTGGACACGCTGATCGTCATTCCGAACGAGAAGCTGCTGACGATCGTCGAGCGCCGCACCAGCATCCTCGACGCATTCCGGGAAGCGGACAACGTGCTGCGCCAGGGCGTGCAGGGCATCACGGACCTGATCACGATCCCGGGCCTGATCAACCTCGACTTCGCCGACGTGCGCACGATCATGGCCGACGCCGGCTCGGCGCTGATGGGCATCGGCTCGGCCAGCGGCGAGAGCCGGGCGTCCGAGGCGGCGAAGAACGCGATCTCGAGCCCGCTGCTCGAGCAGTCGGTGGAGGGCGCCACGGGCATCCTCCTCAACATCACCGGCGGCAACGACCTCGGGCTGTTCGAGGTGAACGAGGCGGCCGAGATCGTGCAGAGCGCGGCGGACCACAACTCGAACATCATCTTCGGCGCGGTGATCGACGAGAGCCTGTCCGATGAGGTCCGCGTCACAGTGATCGCCACTGGCTTCGACAAGCGCCGAGGCGGCGCCCTGTTCGACGTTGAGCGCGGCACGCGCCAGCGCGAGCGCCCGCGCGACCGCGGGGACATCGCGATGGACGACCGCCAGCGCTCGTCGCTCGAGATCTCGGAAGACGAGATCGACATTCCTTCGTTCCTGAAGGACTGACGCGCAGAGGCCGTAGGCCGCGTCCGACCGGGCGGCCCGAAGGCCGCCGTCACCTGTGCCTCAAGTCATCGCAGCGGGCTCGCGTGGCGTGGCTCGTACAGGCCGATGTGGGCACCGCTGGGCAGCACGATCTTTATGACGCGCCCCCAACGCTGCTCAGTGAGAGGGCCGTCGAAGGCGACTCCTCTTTCCCGCAGCTGCCGCATCGTCGCGTCGATGTCATCGCACATCAAATAGAGCTCGACGTCGCCGCCCTCGCCCGAGGCGGGGTGCGCCGCAAGCTCTGCAGGTGGCAGCGCGAAGACCAGCCACCCGCCTCCCGCATCGACGGACTCCAACCGCAGCACATCGGCCAGCCACCCACGATCCGCCTCCGCATCGAGCGTGTGGAGGACCGCGTGTACGCCGGTGATCGCCATGGACCAAGTCTCCCATGGTCAGCGCTGGCCGGCGGGCGCGACCTGGGTTAGTGTCGAGAGCGTGTCGGGTTGGCGCCGAAATTCAGGTCGCAGATCGATGTTGCGGGCCGCCCTCCTTGCAGTCGCCGTGATCGCGGCGGCAGCGGCATCTGTCCAGGCTGAGAACCTGCCTCCGGGCTCGGTTCGAGTGCTGCCTGCGCGGCCGGGATCCCCCGCGACGCTCGCCTGGCACGCCTCGTTCGATCAGCCTCCCGCGGCCCAGCTTCAGGCCTACAACGTGGACATCGCCCGGGGCTACCGCTTCGACCCGCGGGCAGTCCCAAAGACCTGCACGCTGGCTCAGGCGAAGGCGTCGAGCTGCCCGTCGGCGAGCAAGATCGGCGGCGGTGCGGGGCAGGTAACCGTCTTCCCGCCGTCTGGGCCCCCACAGGAGCTCTCTCTCGGCATCGAGTTCTTCCTCACCGCGCCACAGAGCCGGCACGACCTCTCCGGCTTGGTCCTCGCGGCGCATGAACCGAAGTCGGGGCTGACCTTCAACCTGATTGGCCGGATGGTCAGAGTGCCGCGCGGGAGGTACGGGCTGGAACTGCGCTTCACGGACACGGCCGCTGAGCTTCCATCGAACATCACCGTGCAGCTCCACAAGGTCAACGTCCGTTTCGGCGCCCAGCGCACCGTGACCGTCAAAACGGGCGGGCATCGCCGGCGCGTGAGCTACCACCTGCTCACCAATCCGCCCACCTGCGCACGCCGCGGCTGGCCATTCCTGCTGACCGTCTCCTACACGACGGGCACCGAGAAGTACGCGGCGTACGGCCGCTGCCACCGCTGAATTACGGCTCCCGTCGCCGCAATTCCGCAACTCCGCACTTCCGCCGAGACCCCTCCGATCGGACTAGTCCGATCGTATGATCCCCGCTACTCCGGGCCGACCGACAACTGGGTGAGGGCGGGTGCCGCATGAGGCATCGCAGCATGGAAGCATGAAGGTGACACGGTCGTCACGAATCAGGTCAGCAGGACGCGACTAACTACCGGTGCGAACGTATTCAGTACTCGTGGCCGATGGCCACGAGGCCTACAGGGAAGGATTGGCAAGGGCAATCGCGGCGCACCCGCGCCTCGAACTGATTGCCGAGGCCGCGGACGGCCGGCAGGCACTCGAGGAGATCCTGCGCCTCCAGCCGGACATCGCGGTGCTCGAGGTCCGGATGCCGCGCCTCGATGGCCTCGAGGTGTGCGACATCCTGGCGGGCCTCGACCGGCCGCTGCGCACGTGCCTGGCGCTGATCAGTGGTGAGGTGAACGAGACGCTGGCGCGCGCGGCGCGCGCCGTGGGCCGCGCGACCTTGCTCGACAAGGACTGGACGCGCAGCCAGCTCTGTAGCCGCATCGTTGAGATCGGCGACGCGGCCGGGTTTGCCGACTGAGCGGTTGGCTCGAACGCGGAGCCGGGCTGCTACAAAGGGCGTATGCCGCGGGCAACGCAGAGGGTGCGCGTGTACGTTGCCGACGATCACCCCGTTTATCGCGAGGGGCTGGTGCGCGCGATCCGCGAGCGCCCCGATCTCGAGCTGGTGGGCGAGGCATCCGATGGCCGCGAGGCGCTGCCGCAGATCGCGAGGCTCGAGCCGGACGTGGCCGTGCTCGACGTGCGCATGCCGGGGCTCGACGGCATGGAGGTGCTGAACGCGATCAAGCGCGACGAGCTCTCCACACGCGTGGTGTTCCTGTCCGCGTACGTCGAGAGCGATCTCGTGTACCGGGCCATCGCGATGGGCGCGGGCGCGTACCTGTCGAAGGAGGCGGACCGCGCCGCGATCTTCGACGCCGTGGCCGCAGTGGCGCGCGGCGAGGCTTTCCTGTCGCCCGAGATCCAGACCGGGCTCACCGCGCAGATCCGCATGCGTGAGGCGGCCGGCAGGCCCGTGCTCACCCCGCGCGAGCGCGAGATCCTGAGACTCACCGCGGACGGCCGCTCCGCTCCGGACATCGCGGGTCAGCTCCACCTGAGCCCGGCCACGGTGAAGACCCATCTCCAGAGCCTCTACGAGAAGCTCGGCGTCTCCGATCGGGCCGCGGCTGTGGCGGCGGCGATGCGGCGCGGACTGCTCGAATAGTGCGACTTCGCGGGCAGCACGGGTCGAGCGCCCATACGGCCGGCGAGGCGGGCGCCAACGGAACATCCGAGCAGAGCCGCATCGAGCTCCTCACTCGCGCCGCGCGCGCCATCGACGCCGAGCTCCCGCGTGACGAGTTGCTCCAGCGCGTTGCCGACATCGCACGCGAGGTGATCGGCGCCCACCAGGCGGTGATCAGCCTGACGACGGTGGACGCGGCGCAATCGATCTCTGCCGTCTCGCTCTCCGACAACTACGCGGCCTGGCGCGAGTACGACGACCCGCCGGACGGCAGCGGCATCTACTCGCTCGTGGTGCGGGAGGGCAGGACCATGCGGCTCACGCAGGCGGAGCTCGCGGACCACCCGGCGTTCAAGCACTTCGGCAGCGCCGCAGGCAGCCACCCGCCGCTCCAGGGTTGGCTCGCGGCCCCCCTGATCGGCTCGAGCGGCAGGCCGATAGGGCTGATCCAGCTCTCGGACAAGTACGAAGGCGAGTTCACCGCAGAGGACGAGGAGCTCGTGGCCCATCTGGCGCAACTCGCAGTGCTGGCCATCAGCAGCTCGGACGCCCGCCGGGACGCGATCGAAGCATCTGTTCAGCTCGACGCGCTGCAGCGCGGCGCGCCCGTCGGCTTCGCGGTTCTCGACCATGAGCTGCGTTACCTGCGTGTGAACGGCGCACTGGCGGAGATGAATGGGGTGCCCGCCGTCGACCACCTGGGCCGGACCGTGCGCGAGGTGGTGCCGGACCTCGCCGACCACATGGAGGGGGTCCTGCGCGGAGTGCTCTCGAGCGGTGCCCCGGCGAGCCCCGTCGAGGTGAGCGGTGCCACTCCCGGCACCGACGGCGAGGAGCGCTTCTGGATCGTGAGCTACTACCCGGTGGAGATCGCCGGCGGGCCCGGTCTCGGCTGTGTGGTGATCGACGTCACGGACAGCCATCGCGCGACCGAGCGCCTCGCGCGCAGCGAGCAGCGTTACCGCATGCTCGTGGAGACGACGCAGGACCTGATCTGGACGGTCGGCGCCGATGGCTGCTTCGACTTCGTGAGCGGGGCGGCCGAGCGGGTGTACGGCTACAACGCCTCGGAGCTGATCGGCAAGCCCTTCATGGAGTTCGTCGCGCCGGCTCGCCGGCAAGAGGCCATGGACCTGTTCGCCCGCGTGATGGAGGGCGATGGCGGCCGCGAGTTGATCGAGGGGGAGATCGACCTGCTGCGCAAGGACGGGACCGAGAGGGTGGTGGAGTACCGCGCCATCCCGCTGCTCAACGGTCATGGGCAGGTGGTGGCGATCACGGGAGCCTCCACGGACGTTACGGAGCGGCGGGCGTCCGAGGCTGCGCTGCGGACGAGTGAGGAGCGCTTCCGCAGCCTGTTCGAGGCGGCGGCGGTGGGTATGGCGCTGATCGACGCCGATGGCGGCTTCGTACAGACCAACCCCGCCTTCTGCCGCTTCCTCGGCCGCTCGAAGGAGGACTTCGCGGACCTGAGCTGGGACGACGTCGTCCATCCGGCCGACAGGGAGCTGGCAGGCGCGCGCCGGGCGCGGCTCCTCAGCGGCACGGAGGGTTTCTCGGCGCTCGAGACGCGCTTCGTGAACGGGGACGGCCAGACCGTATGGGCGCGGCTTCTCGGAGCATCCGTGCGGCGCGCCGAGGGGGACCCCCCGTTTGCGCTCATACAGGCGGTGGACCTCACCGAGCAGCGGCGGCTCGAGGAGGCCACGGGCCGGCTCTACGGGCTCACGCGCGACCTCTTCCTCACCGTCGACTTCGACGGCGCGGTGAAAAGCGCGAACCCGGCCTGGGAGCGCGCGCTCGGCTACACGGTGGACGAGCTGCTCTCCACTCCATTCATCGAACTGGTGGCGGAAGAGGACCGGCAGCAGACGATGCGCGAGTTCGAGCGGCTGCGCGTCGCCGGCGAGCTCACCCTCAACTTCGAGAACCGCTACATCCACAAGGACGGAAGCATGCGCTGGCTCCTCTGGAGCGCGTACACGAGCGCCGACGAGGAGCTGATCTACGGCGTCGCGAAGGACGTGACCGACCGCAAGCGCTCCGAGGAGCGGCTGCGCGAGTCAGAGCGCAAGTACCGCGACCTCGTGGAGACCTCGAGCGACCTCATCTGGTCTGTCGACACCGGCGGTTGCTTCACGTTCGTGAACCGGGCCGCGCGCAGGATCTACGGCTACGAGCCGGAGGAGATGCTGGGGCGTCCGATCGCCGACTTCGAGACCGATGAGCAGCGCCTCAAGGACGAGGAGGCGTTCAGGGGAGTGCTCAAGGGCACGCCGCTGTTCAGCTACGAGACCAGGCACATCCGAAAAGACGGCAGATCGGTGGACCTGAGCGTCAACGCAATCGTCCTCCACGACGACGACGGAGCGGTGCTGGGCGCCACCGGCACAGCCACCGATGTGACCGACCGCAAGCGCTTCGAGACGCGCCAGGCGGCGGTGGCCGAGCTGGGCCGCCGGGCGCTGGAGGGTGTCAGCTTGGCCGAGATCACGGAGGCCGCGGTATCGCTCGTGGCGGAGACCCTGGGGCTCGACTTCTGCGCCGTCGTGGAGTCCGAGCCGGATGAGGGCCGGCTTTTCCTGCATGCCGGCATCGGCTTTCCGGAGGACAGCCCACACCGGTGGGTCCCGTCGGACCCGCGCTCGTCACACGCGGCCTATGCCATCGAGGTGGACGGGCCCGTGGTGGTCGAGGACTTCGACGCCGAGACCCGCTTCGAACGCTCGCTGCTGCTGCGCGAGCTCGATGCCCGCAGCGGCCTGTGTGTGACGATCGAGGGCGAGTCGCGCCCGTTTGGGGCCCTCTGTGCCCACACAAGCAAGCGGCGGCGCTCGTTCAGCGCGGACGAGGTGCACTTCCTCCAGGCGGTCGCGAACGTGCTCGCCACCGCCATTGGCCGCAAGCGCACCGAGGAGCGGATAGTGGAGCTGGCGGCCGCTCGCGGGCGCCTCGTCGCCCAGACGCTCGCCGCGGAGGACCGCGCGCGTCGCAGCATCTCGGAGGTGCTCCACGACCACGCGCTGCAGGACCTGCTTGCGAGCCGGCAGGACCTGGTGGAGGTGATCGAGGACCCGCACGGCGATCCCCAGCGCGCAGTACGCGCCAAAGAGGGGATCGAACGCGCCGTCCAGCTGCTGCGCGAGGCCGTGTTCAATCTGCACCCGGTGGTGCTCGAGCACGCCGGGCTCGCGTCGGCCATCCGGGCGGTGGCGGACCATCAGGCCCGCCGCGGCCACTTCGAATGCGAGATCGAGGTCGACCCCGAGGCCACCGGCGTGCACGACGAGCTGATCCTCTCGCTGGCGAGGGAGCTGCTCACCAACGTCGCAAAGCACGCCGAGGCTGAGCACGTTCAGGTGGTGGTGCGCCGCAAGGACGCCTGGATCGAGCTGGACGTGCAGGACGACGGCCGCGGGATCGAAGCCGGGCGTCGCGAGGCGGCCCTACGAGAGGGTCACGTCGGGCTCGCGTCGAGCGCAGAGCGCGTGGAAGCTCTCGCCGGCCGATTCGAGGTGGACGGACGGCCCGGACGCGGCACGCACGCCCGCGCGGTTCTGCCGGCACGCCGCGCCGCGGTCCACCGCGCCGACCGGCCCAGGCGGCTTCCGCGTATCAGCGGAGTCCGACGCGGCTCCGGTCGATGAGGCCCTGGGAGATCGCCATCGCCACGGCGTGAGCGCGGGTCCGTGCCCCCATCTTGCGAAGGATGTTCTTGATGTGGGTGCGGACGGTGTGAGGGCTGAGGAACAGGTCGGCCGAGATGTCGTCGATCGAGTGACCGCGTGCGATCTGCTCCAGAACCTCGCACTCGCGCTCGGACAGCGTGCCGGAGCGATGCCTTCTGGGTGTAGTCGTCGTGAACGTCATTGCACGGAATGCTGCCCTGCTCACGCCGAGGTTCCACCCTCCGCGCGGGGGGTATCCAGGTGGACCCTTAGGTACTCCAATCGAAGTAGTCCTGTGCGCATAACGCACAGTTTTCGCGCCGTGAGCGGGCCTTCAGGCTGCGCATCTCCACCGATCGAACGACCTCCGGGTGGCGGATACCCGTCAGCACCGATTCCCACCCGCGAGACGATGTAATACGCGCGCGGGCGCGCAACCATCAAGGTGGATGGATCTGCCGGACCCAATCACGGTGCTGCTCGCGGACGATCAGCGCGCCTACAGAGAAGGACTGGCACGCGCGGTATCCGAGCACTGCCGGCTCGAGCTCGTGGCGGTGGCGCGCGACGGCGAGGAGGCCCTCGAGGCGATTGAGAGCCTCGAGCCCGACGTGGCGCTCGTCGATGTGCGCATGACGGGGATGGAGGGAACGACCCTGTGCGAGGAGCTGAGGCGCCGGAACCCCGGGATGGCGACGCGCGTGATCCTCATGAGTGCCCACGAAGGCTCCACCCTCGTGGAGCACGCGCGCGAGTGCGGCGCCGACGGTTACCTCCCCAAGGACCACTCCCGCCGCGAGATCTGCGAGGCGCTCGTGCAGGCGAGCCAGCGCGAGCGCGTGGCTGCTCCGCTCGCCTCCGCCGACGTCCACTGAGGGCGTTCTCCCGCGCGTGATTCGCGGGGTTCGCGTTGGTAGGGTCTCTGCGCCCTGACGAGCGCCGCCGACACCCTGCGCAAAACCCCGCTCTACGACCGCCATGCCGCCGCCGGGGCGAGGCTCGTCCCCTTCGCCGGCTGGGAGATGCCGGTGCAGTACGAGGGCATCCGCCAGGAGCACGTGGCGGTGCGCACGCATGCCGGCCTCTTCGACGTCTCACACATGGGAGAGATCGAGACGAGCGGCCCTGACGCCGAGCGCTTCCTCCAGCACCTTCTCTCGAACGACGTGTCGAAGATTCCGCTCTACGGAGCGCAATATTCGGTCCTGTGCCGCGAGGACGGCGGCGTGCTCGACGACCTCTTCACCTACCGGCTGGAGGCGGATCGCTTCCTCACTGTCACGAACGCCGCGAATCATGGGCGCGACCACCAGTGGTTCGCAAAGCACGCCGGCGGCTTCGAGGTGAGCGTGAGCGACGCCGCGGACAGCTACGCGATGCTGGCGCTCCAGGGACCGGAGGCGCGGACCATCCTCAGCTCGCACCTCGATGGCGACGCGCCGGCGCGCATGCGCGTGACGCAGGCGCGCGTGGCCGGGGTGGAGTGCCTCGTGTGCGGCACCGGCTACACGGGCGAGGACGGCGTGGAGCTGCTCATCCCGCCGGACGGCGCGGCACAGGTCTGGGACGCGCTCACCGGGGATGGCGTCACGCCGGCAGGGCTCGGCGCGCGCGACACGCTCCGCCTCGAGGTGTGCTTTCACCTGTACGGCAACGACCTGTCGGAGGACCGCAATCCGATCGAGGCCGGCCTCGGCTGGGTGTGCAAGCTCGACACGGACTTCATCGGCGCGGACGCCCTGCGCGGCATCGAACCCGCGGACAAGCTGGTGCCGTTCGCGTTCACGGGCCCGGGGATTCCGCGCCAGGGCAATCCGATCCTCTTGGAAGGGGCGCCGGCAGGCGTGGTCACGAGCGGGACGATGTCGCCCTGCCTCGACATCGGGATCGGCATGGGCTACGTGCCCGTCGCGGCGTCTGACGCAGGCACGAAGATCGAGGTGGACGTTCGCGGCAAGCTGCGCCCGGCTGAGGTGCGCGAGAGGCCGCTTTACCGGAAGGAGCAGTGAGCGTGGCAGAAGAGAGCTATCCCGACGGGCTGCTGTACCACCCCGAGCACGACTGGGCGAAGGTGGAGGGCGATACCGCCACCTTCGGGGTGACCTGGTACGCCCAGGACCAGCTCGGGGAGGTCGTGTTCTTCGACCCGCCGGACGTGGGCACGCAGGTGAACGCGAACTCCGCGTACGCCGAGGTGGAGTCCGTGAAGGCGGTGTCCGACGTGTTCGCGCCCATGTCGGGCGAGGTCACGGAGGTGAATGACGCGCTGAAGGAATCGCCCGAGAAGATCAACGACGATCCCTATGGTGAGGGGTGGATGGTGCGAGTCCGGCTGACCGATCCCTCCGAGGCCGACTCGCTGATGGACGTAAACGCCTACAAGGAGTCCCTCGGCAGGTAGTTCGATGAGCCGTTACACCTCTGCAACCGACGCGGACCGCCGCGAGATGCTCGACGCGATCGGCGTCGGCTCCGTGGAGGAGCTCTTCCGCGACATCCCGGAGTCCGTGCGCCAGCGCGAGCCGATTGCGCTGCCCGACGGCATGGCCGAGCAGGACGTGTACGACCACCTGCGCTCGCTCGCGGCGCGCAACCGCGACGCCGAGCAGGAGGTGACCTTCGCCGGCGGCGGCATGTACGACCACTACGTGCCTGCCCTGATCGACTCGATCCTGTCGCGGTCTGAGTTCCTCACGCCGTACACGCCGTATCAGCCCGAGATCTCGCAGGGCGGGCTACAGGTCATGTTCGAGTTCCAGACGGCGATCTCGGAGCTCACGGGACTGCCGGTGGCGAACGCGTCGATGTACGAGGGGCCGTCGTCGGTGGCGTCTGCCGGTTACATGGCGAGGCTCGACAACGGGCGCTCGAAGTTCGTGGTGTCGCGTGGCGTGCACCCGAACTCGCGCGAGGCGCTGGCCACCTACGCGCACGGGTTCGGCTCGGAGGTCGCGGAGGTGCCGCTGGACGGTCGCGGCGCGACGCATCTGGGCGCCCTCGCCGCCGCCGTCGACGACGACACCTCCGCGGTGATCCTCCAGCAGCCCAACTTCCTCGGCACCGTGGAGGACCTGGGT
>DATEPK010000345.1:0-7030 GCA_035273245.1 Thermoleophilaceae bacterium | reverse complement strand
GCGGGCGCGGGATGCCGAGCGCGCGGGCGGCCGCGCCGCCTTCGTTGTGCACGGCCGCGGGAGCGCGCACGAGGCCGGCGTCCTCGCCCGGCGGGGGTCCCGGGCGGTCGCCCGGCTGGTCCAGCGGCGGCCGCGGGGCCTCCGCAAGCGCCTTGTAGTGAACCTCCCAGTACGAGAACTCGAGCATGTGCCGCACGGTCTGGAGGCTGAGCGCGGCTGCTGCAAGCGGCCACACGTCCACGCCGAAGCCGCGCACCGAGCCGATCGCCAGCCCCGCGTACACGAGGTACTCCTTGCCGCGGTCGAAGACGGAGTCGAGCCAGGCACCGAAGCGCGAGAAGGTGCGCGTGTAGCGCGCGAGCTGGCCGTCCACGCAGTCGAACATGAACGCCACCTGGAGCAGCAGCGCTCCCGCGATGAGCCCCCAGCGGTGACCGGTTGCAAAGCCGGCGGCTGCGAGCAGGCCGAGGAACATCGAGAGCACCGTGATCTGGTTGGGAGTTAGACCGATGCGCGCGGCGGCTCGGGCGACGAAGCGCGAGTACGAGCTGACGAAGAAGGTGGTGAAGAAGCCGTCGTTGGCCTTCACAGCGGCGTCGAGCCGCGCGCGGTCCTCGTCGTAGCGGGCGAGTTCCGTGGCGGTCCGCTCCGCCTCTTCCTTCGACTGCGGTCGTGCCCAGAACTGCGTGCGGGCGTCGCGCGCCGCCACCCGCGTTCCGTCGCGCACGAGCGCGGTGAGGAGGTAGGGCACGAGGTCGGGTTCCTCACTCTGCACGAGCGCCATCAGCCGGTCCGCGGCGACCGCGAGGTCCGCCTTGCTGCTCGCCTCCACTTGCATGATCCCGGCGAAGAAGGCACTCGGCGCGCCCACCCAGTGGTAACCGCTCGACGCGCTCAGCACCTGGCCCGCCAGCGCGCGCACGGGCGAGCCGGTGGGCTCGGCGCGCGTGAGTGCCGCGGTTCCGGTGCCGAGGCGGTCGAGCGGGGTGGGCTGCGTGACGAGCTCGCCCGGCAGGAGCAGGAGATCGCCGTGCGCCGAGCGCGCGAGCTCCGCAACCACCCGCAGGTCCGAGGAGCTGTCCGCCGAGTTGTGGACGGTCACCTGCGGAAGCAGCGAGTCGATCGCCGAGGCGAACATCGGCCGCGCGATCACGTGAACCTCAGCGTCGCCGAGCTGGCCCGCGAGCCGTTCGAGCGGCGTGGTATCGCCGAGCCGCAGTGCCGCGGCGATGCCGCCGTCGGCCGCCGGTGCCGTGGCGAACACGATCGCCCGCGTGGTCATGCGAGCTCACCCAGCAGCGCATCCCAGCGCGGGCCGATGTTCGCGAGGTCGTACTGCCGGGCCTTCTCCGGCGCCGCCACGCCGTAGCGCCGCCGCCTGTCCTCGTCCTCGATCAGCTCCACCAGCGCGCGCGTGAGGCCGCTCACGTCACCGTCAGGCACGAGGATGCCGTCGCGGCCGTCGCTCACGATCTCGCCAGGCCCGCGCGGGCAGTCGAAGCTCACCACCGGCAGGCCGCAGCTCATCGCCTCGAGGATCACCATGCCGAACCCCTCATAGCGCGAGCTGAGGACGAAGATCGAGCCCTTGGCCAGCTCCTCGTGCAGGCTGCGGCTCGTGCCCATGAGGAACACGTGGTTGTAGAGCTCGTGCTCCACGATCAGGTCGCGCAGCGCCGCGCGCTCCTCGCCCGAGCCGTAGATGCGCAGCTTCCACTCAGGGTGCGCGTTCGCCACCTCGGCGTAGGCGCGAATGAGGAGGTCGAACCCCTTCTGCATCCGCAAGCGGCCGGCGGCGACAACCACCTTCTCGTGGAGCGTCGAAGCGGGTCCGTCGAAGTGCGGGAGCGCGTTCGGAATGCGCGCGACTTTCACCCCACGGCCGTCGAGCAGCCGCGAGTAGTCACGCATGTCGCCCTCGGTGAGCACGGCCAGGGCGGAGAGCTTCGGGTACTCGCGTTTGATCCGCTTGAACAGGCCGGGCCGGTGCGAGAGGAAGTTCATGTGCTCCTGGGCCACAACCTTCACGTCCGGCGGAACGAGCGCCGGCGCCGCGACGTTGAGGCCCGGCCGCGTGGTGATCAGCACGCCCGGCGGCAGTGCGCGCAGGCGGCGAGCGAGCCGAATGTCGGTGAGCAGGCTGCACGCGCTGAAGCCGTAGTCCTCCGGATGGACGAGCGCGCTCGGCATTGCGCGCAGCAGGCGCTCGAACGGCCGGAGCTGCTCGCGCACGTCGTCCACGGCGCTGAGCTCGACGCCTTCTGGAAAGCGCAGCGCGGGCGTGTCGCGCCGGCGGATCACGCTGATCACCTCCACGTCGTGCGAGCGGGCGAGCCACTCCGCCGTGTTGAAGGTGGTGCGGATCGTGCCACCCACGCCGTACGCATGGAGAAGGAGCAGCTTCACCTTCCCCTCGCCCGGCTCCCGCGCCGGCCTGCCGGAGACAAGACGCACCACCACGCGCCCCACAGGCTGGAGCAGCGCCAGCACCACGAGCTTCGCCCTTCGCCCGCGCGGCTTGCGCGGCGCGGCGCCGTCCCGCGCACGCGGTGGCCGCACGCGAACCGACAGCTCGTTGTCCACGGTGAAGTAAGGCTCGACTGCCACATCCGAGCTGGTGCGCACGGCCGGGTACACCGTGCTGCGCCAGCGGTCCGGCATGTCGTCGAGGTGGGCCGCGAGCCGCATGCCGTCGCCGGTGAAGAGGTCCCACGTGCCCCAGCCGAAGCGCGCGAGATCGAAGCTTGCGACGAAGCCGGCGCTGTCTGCCTCCACCTCGGCCGGCACTTCCTCGCCACCGCCGCGCGGTTGCGCGACCACGCTGCCCGGTGAGGCGCTACCGCAGCGCACCTCGAGAGTCGTTCCGCGCACCCACACTTCATCGACGCGCGCGTAGGGAGGCAGTACCTTCGCGTCGATCTCGAGCCGCCCGCCCGCCCCGGAGTGCGGGCGCACGCGGTACACGCCGCCGTCGCCGCTCGCTACCTCCGTGGGATGCGGGACCTCCGCGGCGCGGACGCCCACCACGGTCCACGACGCGACGCCGTCCGCGGGCCGCAGCTCCTCGAGCCCGATCTCCGCCTGTCGCTCCCCGGTGCCGGGGGGCCCGAGAGGAAGGCGCAATTCCCTGCCAGAGGATCCGTCCCTCAGCACCACCTCTGACGCGTCACCGAACGGGACCCGGAGGACGTAGCGATCGTGCCCGAGCAGTTCGAGGCGGCCGGCCTTCACAGCGGGGCCACGCTAGCAGTGCAATCAGCGGCCGGAAACGCTCAGCGCAGGATGCCGGTGTGCCCGAGCGAGTAGCGCCCGGGCTGCGGCCACACGCACGCGCCGTGCGGCCCGGAGCCGACCTGCACCGCCTTGATGAGGTGGCCCGTGCGCGTGTTGATCGCGTAGATCACGCCGTTGTAGCGGCCGGTGAGCCAGAGCACGCGCCCGTTGGCGGACACGCCGCCCATGTCGGGGCTCCCGCCACCCGGCAGTCGCCATTTGCGCACCACGTGTCTCGTCTTGAACGAGATCAGCGACACAGATCCCTCGCTGCGGTTCGACACGTAGAGATAGTGCGCGTTGCGGCTCGCATAGAGCCCGTGGGCGCCGGCGCCCGTGTGGATGAAGCCGCGCTTGTGGAAGCTGTGCGCGGATATTTCCCACACGCCGTTCGATGCCATGTCGGCCACGTAGAAGATGCGGCCGTCGGGCGAGAGCTTCACGTCCTGCGGCATGCTGCCGGGGCGCAGCGAGATCACGCCGGCCACCTTCTCCCGCTCGATGTCCAGGACGAGCATCTGGCCGGAGAACTCGCAGCTCACGAGCGCGTAGCGGCCGTTCGCGGTGAAGTCCATGTGGTCGACGCCATGGCACGGCACCGGCACCGACTTGTGCAGCCTCATCGAGTGCGGGTCCCGGAAGTCGAGCCGTCCGAGCCGCTCCGCTACAACGATCGCGTAGCGCCCGTTGGGCGTGAAGTAGAGGTTGTAGGGATCCGCGACCGGAACGGGCTTGCCCGGCTTGCCGTTGCGCGGATCTATCGGGGTGAGGCTGTTGCCGTCGTCGTTCGCCACCCACAGCGTCTTCAGGTCCCACGACGGCACCACGTGCTGCGGCAGCGCGCCCGTGCTGAACTGGCGCACGATCTTGTAGGTGCGCGGGTCAATCTCGTCGACGGTGTTCGACTCGCTGTTGGGCACGTACACGAGCGGCCGCGCGCTGCGGGCGGCCGCCGCGATGGCGCCCGGATGGTCGGCGGCGTACACGTCGCGCGGGTTCAGCGGCGGCGGCATGCCCGGCAAGAGGGCGCTGGCGCCCACCACGGCCAGCGGCCTGAGCGGTTTGACCGCCTTGCCACGAACGTGCGAGTCGCTGCGCTTGTGGCCGCCGCCACCGCAGGCCGTGAGGGCCAGCGCCAGCACGAGCGAAGCGGCGGCCCCGCAGCGCAGCCCTCGTCTCATTGCGAAGGACGCAGCTCGGTGATGGTCGCCACTGTGCCCGTGCTCGTGCGGCCGCCTATCGCGAGGATCCGCCGCCGCTGTGCCACAGCGCCGAGGTCCGAAAGCGGAACGGGAAGATGGCCGGCGCTCTGGATGCGGCGGTGGCCGGGCTGCACCGCGAAGATCCGGCGCGTGGGCGTGCCCACCTGCTCCTGGCGCCCGCCGATCACATAGACGCAGCAGCCGAAGGCCGCAGCCGCCGCATGCGTGGTCGGGCGAGGCAGGCGTGCGGCCACGCTGAGCTTGTGCGTGATCGTGTCAAAGGCGAGCACGTCGTGGCTTGCGCCCGTGGGGGTGCTGCCGCCCGCTATGTAGAGGTTGCGCCCGAGTGCCGCCACGGCGGCGTAGCGCAGCGGGTGCGGCAGATGACCGACCACCTGCACGCGGTGGCCGGGGCGCCACGAGAGGATCGCGTCGCTCGGGTTGGTGCCGTCGTATCCCCCGACGATGAAGGCGCTGCTTCCCACCGTTGCCGCCGCGATGTCCGAGAGCGGCTTGGGCAGCTTGCCCGCCTGCTTCGCCGGGCGGCCGGAGAGGCTCACCTTCACGATCGCGTCGCTGGTGGTGAAGTTGCCGCCCCCGAAGAGGTAGACCGCGCGGCCGAGCCGCACGGCGGCGGCGTCGTGGACCGCCGAGGGCAGCACGTCATGCCTCACCTCTCGAGCGCCGTGCAGCACCACTATGTCGGTCCGCGATGTGTCAGCCGCGGTGAGGCCGCCGAGCAGGACCGCACTCGCCGGGCCGAGCTGAGCGACGGCCGCATCCTGCTCCGGCGCGCTGAGGTGTCCGGCCGTGCTGGCGCGGAGGCGGATCGGCTGCACGGTGGCCCGCGGTGGCGGCGGGCCGAGCCGCTCGCCCTCGGGCTTGTTCCCGCTGCCGCCGCCGCGGCTCACGAGCGCCGCGATCACGCCGAGCAGGATGAGGGCGCCCACGAGCGCCGCCTGGAGGCGTCGCTGCCGTACCTGTCGCTGCCGCGAGCGGGGTCGGGCGGGGGTCTTGGTGCTGGGACGCGTCACAGATGAAGCGACGAGCCAAGCTAACAGCCCCCGCCTGAAACAGCGCTAAGCGTTCTACGAGAAGGCGCTTACGCGGCGTGACCGGCGAACGTCGGACGGCGACGCGGGAGCGGAATCACGCGCGCAGGCTCAGCCTGTTGGGCGCCCTGAGCCCGCATCTGGGCCGCCCGCAGCTCGAGCACGCTCACGAGCTCCGCGGTGCGGACGAACGGATTGGCGATCGCGTGGCCGCCCATCACGGGCACGGCCGCCTGAATGCCACCGCCCATCTCGCCCACGAGCAGCGGGCCGTCGGGAAGGCGGCTGCTGTCGAGCGCGGCGATCTGGCGCAGCGCGCTCTCATCGCGCGCCTCGGCGGGCCTCACGACGAAGGAGTGCGCCCGCGAGTCCGCGCGGCGAGGAGGGCTTGCCTCGCGGACCGCAGGCGCCTTGGGGGAGCTGCTGCGGGGACCGCGCGGGAGTAGAAATCCGTGGAACATTGTGCGATCCTCCTTGTAGTACATCAAGAGAGTTGTGTGCGTCTTACAATCTAAATTACGGCAGCACACAGGGAGCCTCAATGTCATACAAAGTGGACTTGTCTAGGCTGGATCGCGACGGAGAGGTCTCGCTCACCCAACAGCTGGTCGATCGCTTCGCCGCCGCAATCGACGCCGAGCAGCTCGAGCCGGGCGAGAAGCTGCCCACCACGCGGGCGCTTTCCGCCGAGGCGGGCATCAACCACCTCACCGCCGCGCGCGCCTACCGCCGCCTGGCGGAGCTCGGCTACGTGACCGCCACGGTGGGGCGCGGCACCTTCGTGCGCACGCTCGCGCCCGCGGCCGACGAGCGCCACGGCGACGACTGGCAGATCTACGCGCTACCTGACCGCCCGGTCACCTACGCGGAGCAGGTCACGGGAGACGCGTTCCGGCTCGCCAACGAGCCCGGCATGCTGTCGCTCTCCACGGGCTGGCCATCTCCGCGCCTGTATCCGACCGAGGACCTCGCCCGCATCAGCGCTGACATCTTCCGCGAGGAGGGCGGCAATGCGATCTCCTACCTCACGGCCGAGGGACTGTTCGACCTGCGCGAGCAGCTTGCGCGGCATGGCACGGAGCACGGCTACGCCGCCGATGCCGACGAGATCATCGTCACCTCCGGCGCGCGCCAGGCCATTGATCTCGTGGTGCGGACGCTGATCGAGCCGGGCGACGTGGCCGTGGTGGAGTCGCCGACCTTCGTGGGCTTCCTCACCTCTCTGCGGGCGGCCGGCGCTCGCATCGTCGGGGTGCCGGTGGACGAGAACGGGCTCGACGTGGACGCGCTCGAACAAGTGCTCGCGCGGCATGAGGTGAAGCTCTGCGCGCTGCAGACGAGCTGCCAGAACCCCACCGGCCGGGACCTTTCGCCGGAGCGGCTGCGTCGGCTCGCCGAGCTCGCGATGGAGCGGAACTTCTTCGTCATCGAGGACGGCGTGTATGCGGACCTCCGCTTCGAGGGCGAGCGGCCGCAGGCGCTTCGCTCGCTCGCGCCGGGCCA
>DATEPK010000344.1:0-2009 GCA_035273245.1 Thermoleophilaceae bacterium | reverse complement strand
CCCACCGTGGCCGCGCTCGCGGACGAGTACCGCGTAATCGCGCTCGACCTCCCCGGCTTCGGCGACAGCGAGAAGCCGATCGCCGCCTCGTACAACCCGCAGTTCTTCGCCGACAACGTCGCCGCCTTCATGGAGGAGCTGGGAATCGAGAAGGCGCACATCGTCGGCAACAGCATGGGCGGCCGCGTGGCGCTCGAGCTCGGCTTCGATTACCCCGACCGCGTGGACCGCCTCGCCCTGCTGGCTCCCTCCCTCGCCTGGCTGAGAGAACGCCCGTGGGCGGGCCCGCTCAAGTTCGTGAGGCCCGAGCTGGGCATGTTCCAGATCGCCCCGCGCTCGATCGTGCAGGCAATCGTGAAGCGCGTGATCCCGAACGCCGACGAGGGCTGGACCGCCGCGGGCGTGGACGAGTTCCTGCGCGCGTACCTCCAGCCGCGCGGCCGCGCTGCCTTCTACGCGGCGGCCCGCCAGATCTATCTCGAGGAGCCGCATGGCGAGAACGGCTTCTGGACGCGCCTCACAAGCCTGCAGGCCGAGTCGCTCTTCGTCTGGGGCAAGCGCGACCGCGTGGTGCCGCTCGGCTTCGCGCGCCACGTGGAGGAGGCGCTGCCACAAGCGCGGCACGTGGAGCTCGACTGCGGCCACGTGCCTCAGGTGGAGCGCCCCAAGGAGACGCACGCGGCGGTGCGCCGCTTCTTCGCCGGCGAGCAGCGCAAGGCCGCGCCGCGGCGCGCCGCTACTGCTTGACCGCGGTCTTTATCGCGGTCTCGAGCTCGGACGCACTGAACGCGCCCTCGATCCGCGTGGAGATCTTGCCGCTCTTGTCGATCACGAACAGCCACGGCTCGGTCTGCAGGTGGAACGCCGTGAGCTGTGGGCGGTAGCCGTCGTTCGCGTTGTTGTGGTTGTAGACCTCCTGGTGGATGAAGGCCACGCCCTTTGCCTCGGGCATCGTGTGCTTCACCTCTTCGGTCTCGTCCACCACCGGGCCGCACACGCGGCTCTGGCACAGCAGCGGCGTGGCCACCACCAGCACGATCGGCTTCTTCCCGAGCACGTCCTTGAAGCTCACGTCGTGCATGTCGTCGTGCGGCGTGCGGGTGTCGATCGAGGCGATGTTGCCCTTCGCCGACTTCACCGTCGGCGTGCTGATCGCCGGCGGCTTGTCCCCCACGCCCGGCACCGGATCGTGAGCGGACACCTTGGTGCCGGTCCCCACCGGCACGTCCTTCTCACCCTGCTTCACCACGCCGAGCACGTTGTACTTGCCGGCCTTGGGGAACTTCACGTTCGTCACGTAGACGAACTTCGCCGAGTCCGGATCCTTCGCCACCGTCTCGCTCAGATACGGCTTCGACACGCCGAGCGACTCCTCGCGGGCCATGTACGGCCCGTACACCTTGCCGCCGGTCTGCGCCTGCACGTAGATCGCCACGGGCGCGCCGGTGATCTGCTTGCGCGTGGCGTCGAAGATGCCGAAACCGAGGCGGTTCGTGCCCGGGGTGAAGTCCTGCTCGGTGAGCGCCAGCACGGGCCCGTTCTGCGTGATGCCGTGGGCGAGCTGCGCGAAGGTCTGCGAATTGGCCGGCGGGAAGCTTGCGGCCGTTACCGGCGGCTTGGCTGCCGCGGTGGAAGAGACGGTGTTTGTGGAGCCGCCGCCACTGCTGCCGCAGGCGGCCAGGACCAGGGCCAGCGCCGCGAGCAGCAGGAAGCCGCCCAGGGGTCGAGTCGAGCGCATGAGCAGAGACTAGTAACGCTCTGTAGATTCCCGCCCCGCCAGGTCACCAGGAGGAGGACTCGATGGAAGGTCGTGCTGCGCTCGTCACCGGCGGATCAAGCGGAATCGGCTTTGCAATCGCACGCGCGCTGGGCGAGGACGGCTACGGCATCACGCTGTCAGCGCGCAGACCGGACAAGCTCGAGGCTGCCGCTGCCGAGCTCGAGCAGGCCGGCATCGATGTGCAGGCGGTGCCCGCGAACATGTCCAAGGAGGAGGAGATCCAGGCGCT
>DATEPK010000343.1:0-3034 GCA_035273245.1 Thermoleophilaceae bacterium | reverse complement strand
TGCCGCAGTACACGGTGAGCTTCGTCGGCCCGGACAGCTCCGGCACCGGCAGTTCGTCGCGCAGCAGCCGCGCGCGTTCCAAGGTCACGAGCCCGTCGCCGGTCACGGCCGTGACCTCCGGGAGCAGCCGCTCGATCCGCTCGCACCCGTCCACCGCCACCGCCACCACTGGCAGGTCCTCAGACAGCGTGAGCAGCCGCTGCGTTTGGAGCTTCTGCTTTGCGCCGAAGCCCTCGGCGCCGCGCAGCAGCACGCTCGTGGCGAGGCGCTCGCGCCCGAACAGGTCGAGCAGTGCATCCGCCAGGAAACCGTCACCCGCCCGGTCCCGCTCGCCGAAGTAGATCGTGAGCTTGAGGCAGTCCTCGCTCATCCAATCGCCCTTCCGAGCGCGGACGCCGCCACGCCCACCACGACGCTCACGACGATGTTCGCCACAGCGAGCCAGAGCTCGCCGTCCTCGCCCAGGCGGTGCGTCTCGAACATCCAGGTGGAGAACGTGGTGTAGGAGCCCACCGTGGCGGTGCCGGCGAGGAGCAGAGCGTCGCCATGCAGCGCGAAGCCGGCGAGCAGCCCGAGCACGAATGCGCCGCTGATGTTCACCGCGAACGTGCCCCACGGAAACTCGGAGGCGGTGCGCCCGGCCACCATGCCGTCAACGGAGAAGCGCAGCAGCGCTCCCACGCCCCCGGCAAGTGCGACGCCGACCCACACGAGCACCCTCATGCGACCACCCGCGCGCGCCGCACGAGCCCGGTGGCGAGCCACACAGCCGCGAAGCCGGCCGCAACGCTCGCGCCGATGTAACCGAGCGCCAGGCCGACCTCGCCGCGGTCCAGCATCCGCACCAGCTCGAGCTGCACCGTGGAGAACGTGGTGAACGCTCCGCACAGCCCCGTGCCGAGCAGCGGCCGCTTGTAGGCGGACAGCGGGAGGCGCTCCTGGAGGCGCGTGGCGAAGTAGCCGAGCAGGAAAGCGCCCACCACATTCACCCCGAACGTCACCCACGGCCAGTGCCCCGGGGGCGACGGCTGCCACTGCGAAAGCCCCGCGCGCGCGAGCGCTCCCACCATGCCGCCGCCGAAGATCGCGGCAAGCTCTCGAATGTCATAGTTGGGCATCGCGCGGGGCTAAGAAAGCACTTAGGGCAACTGTCACAAAGTTGTTACAAAGTTCCCGAACGTGTACCCTCCATAACCCGCCGGGAGCCGCCGCCAGCCGTCTCTCCCGCCACCGCGGGAACACCCTCCATGAAGAGAGAGAGAACGAAGCATGCCCGACCGATCACGCGATGCCGCGTTGGCGGGCTTCATGCTGATCGTGACAGCGCTGTTGTGCGCGGGGGCAGGGGCCGCAATAGGGGCGGTCCTCGGCGCCCCGGCACTGCTCGGAATAATCGGGCTGTTCGTCGGGTTCGGACTGGGATTCGCACTTGTCTACAACCGCTTTAAGAACATCTAGGGAGGCCGGAGTGGCCCCCGCCGAACAGCCGCCCGCAGTGCCTCTGGCCGTGCGCCTGCTCGGCTACCTCGACATCTGGCTGCTCCTCTGCGCGCTGCCGATCTTCATCGGCGCGAACCTGCCGATCCTCGGCTGGATCGGCGGCACCGCCGCCTACGTCGTGCAGCGGCTGCTCAACGAGGCGCTCAAGCGCAGCGCGGAGAAGTCGGACGACCTGCCGGGCTTCATGGGCGTGATGGTGGGCGGCGTGATCGCGCGCGGCTTCTTCGTGGCCATAGCGATCTTCGGCGTCGGCCTGATCGACGGCAACGCCGGCGCGGCGGCCGGGATCCTCTTCCTCGCCGCGTTCACGATGTACTTCACGATGTCGCTGATCCTCAGGCCCTACTCAGCGGGCAAGGGCGGTGCGAAGCGATGAGCCGCCGCCTGATGATCGTCACCGGCGGCGGCGTGGTGGTGGCCGCGATGGTCGCGCTGTTCGCCATCTTCGGGAGCGCGGGCCAGAACAACGAGTACCAGCCGCAGAACGAGTTCAAGCTCGTCGACTGGGTATCCATCAAAATCGGCTCCCTCGACCTGAGCATCAACAAGGCCGTGCTCTACCTGTTCCTCGCGTCGGCGTTCACGGTGTTGTTCCTCACCTGGGTGGCGAAGCGCATGGAGGCCAAGCCCAACCGGGTGCAGACCGCTGTCGAGGGGATCTACGACTTCGCCTACACGAACATCACGCGCGGGAACATGGACGAGGAGATGGCGCGGAAGTGGTTCCCCTTCGTGGCCGCTCTGTTCGTCTGGCTCCTGATGTCGAACCTGATCGGCTACATCCCGCTGCCGACGAACACGATCGAGCGATTCAACGTGTTCGGCGCGCACATCCCGGGATTCGCCATCTACGCGGCCACCGCGAACATCTCGATCCCGCTCGTGCTCACGCTGGTCGTCTGGTTCAGCTACCACGTCGAGGGAATCCGGGCCAAGGGCCCGCGCAAGTACTTCCAGAGCTGGATCCCGGCGGGCGTCGAGGGCGTGGCGCGCATCCCGATCTTCGGGATCGAGGTGATCTCGCACTTCGTCCGGATCATCTCTCTGTCGGTGCGACTGTTCGCCAACATGCTCGCGGGCCACATGCTGATCCTGTTCATGGGCGGCGGCCTCGTGGTGCTCCTGGGCGCCGCCTACTGGGGCCCTGCCACCGTCGTGCTGGCGATCCTGTTCTTCCTGTTCGAGGTCGTCCTGATCGCCGGCCTCCAAGCATTCATCTTCGCCACTCTCACTGCCATCTACCTCGGCGGCGCGGTCGCCGAGACCCATTGATCGGAGGAGGATCATGGACCTCACAACACTCCCCAGCTTGATTGCCGCAAGCAATCCCACCACCAGCGCCGGCAAGGCGATCGCGCTCGGCGTCGGCGCTGGTCTCGGCACCATCGGGCCTGGCGTCGGCGTCGGCTACATCTTCGGCAAGGTGATCGAGTCGGTCACCCGTCAGCCCGAGATGCGCGACGAGATCACGAGCATCCAGTGGCTGGGCTTCGCGCTCACCGAGGCGATCGTGTTCTACGCGTTCATCTTCGGC
>DATEPK010000342.1:0-3026 GCA_035273245.1 Thermoleophilaceae bacterium | reverse complement strand
TCGTAGCGAGCCATCCCCGGCCGCCAGTGGGGTGAGAGACGCCTTTCGCACACGGTCCACGAGCTCCGCGGGCGAGGTGGCGAACGGCTCCCACACCTCGTCGTCGCCGCGGTAGAGGGCCGCGAACAGCTCGCCGCGCTTCGCGTCTATCAACGGCAGCCGCTCGTCGCCGCCGATCCCCTGTGCCAGTGCCGCGAGCGAGGACACCGGGTGGACCGGAATGTCCTCCGCGTGCGCGAGCGCACGCGCTGTGGCCACGCCGATGCGAAGGCCCGTGAAGGTGCCGGGCCCCACGCCCACGGCGATGGCGTCGACGTCGCCGTATGCGAGACCGGCATCAGCCAACACCGCGGCCACGCCTGGCATCAGCTCCCGGGCATGCCCCGGCGGGCCGAGCAGCTCCTCGTCCGTGGGCACGCGCTCGAAGGCCTCGCCGTCGCCGCGCAGCAGGCACACGCTCGTGGCGGCGGTGGAGGTGTCGAAGCCGAGCACGTTCATTCGATCTCGACCGCCCTGCGGTCGCCCCCCAGGTGCTCGATGGTCACCCGCGCCGCCGGGCGCCCGAGCTCCGGCACAGCAATGTCCGGCCACTCCACGAAGCCGATCCGCTCGGGCGTGAGGTAGTCGTCGAGCAGTGCGGGGTCCTCACCGGAGAGCGAGTGCAGCCGGTAGAGGTCGATATGCGCCACCTCCAGCGTGCCGCCGCCGTAGACCTGTCCGATGGTGAACGTCGGGCTCGTCACCGGATCGGTCACTCCGAGGGCGCGTGCTGCTCCGCGCACGAAGGTGGTCTTGCCGCTGCCGAGCTCGCCGGTAACGAGCACCACGTCACCGGGCTCGAGCCGGCGCGCCAGCTCGGCGCCGAGGCGCTCTGTCTCCTCAGCCGTTCCCGTCTCGTGTCTCACGAGCCGGGACTCTACGGTCGCCGCCTTGCGCCGCACACGGTGGTCGGAGAGGATCGCCACATCCTTCGACTCTGGCTCGCATTCGTCGGCGTGGTTCTGGTGTGCCTGGTGGCACCGGCACTGGCCTCGGCCACCGACCGCTTCGTGGCGAAGACGGGGAACGACGGGTCGGCCTGCACCGACGCTTCCAATCCGTGCCTCACGATCGGGCGAGCGGTGACGGCCGCTACCACAAGCGGCGACACGATCCACATCGGCCCCGGCACCTACGACGAGTCGGTGAGCACTGCGAAGAACGTGTCTTTCATCGGCGCCAGCGCCGGCACGGTCAGTGATGCCACGGGCGCAACCGTCATAGATGGCGGCGTGCACCCCGCCTTCACCCTCACCGGCGGGGGCGCGCTGAGCGATCTCCGAGCGGCCGGCGGGCAGACCAGCGAGCCCGCCGCACTGGAACTCGACGGCCCGAGCTCGGCGCCTGGCGTGACTTACGCGCTTGTCGGAGTGATCGGCGTGAGGAATGACTGCCTGGGCTGCCGCGCACTCGACGTACAGGGTGGAAGCTCCACCGATCCGTCGCTGCTCGCCCTGAATGTCTCCGACAGCTCATTCGTGAGCACGGACCCGGACGGCACGACGAGCTTCGTGAATCAGGCCAACGCGAACTTCGTGCGCAGCTCGTTCACCGGCCAGGGCAGCGACGTGGGCGGGCTTCTGTTGGAGGCGGGAACGCTGACCTTCACCGACGGGACGATCGGAGCCCCCGGACTTGGGGGCAACGCGGAGGTAGCCGCCAAGGGCCACGCGACATTCACGCGCGCCCGGCTGTCCGGCCTGCGCGTGGACGGGAACTTCGGTCAGTCCGACGCTGCCGTGAACGACAGCCTGGTGGAAACGACTCAGTTCACCGCGGCCGCGACTGTGGTCTTCGGGGCGACGCTGACCGCCCGTGGTTCCACGTTCGCTGCGGAAGGCAGCGGAGCGCAGGCCGGCGCCGACCTGGAGGCGGGCTCAGGCGGCGATGCTGTCGTAAACGCGGTGAACTCCATCTTCCGCGCGAACGGCAACTCGGGCGCGGTGGACGTGAAGCTGTCGAACAGCAGCGGGCATGTCTCGACCTTCACGGCCGATCACAGCAATTACACCTCGGTGATCACCGGCGGAGCGTCCGCCACCCCGGCCGGCAGCGGGAGCAACATCGCGGGTCCGCCGGGCTTCGTGAACGAGGCGGGCGGCGACTTCCATCTGGCCGCCGGCTCACCGCTCATCGACCGCGGCGCGCCTGCGCTGCCGGGCGAGGTTGACCTCGACGGGTCCGCCCGCGCGCTCAGCGCGAACTGCGGGGCGCCCGTGCCGGACATCGGCGCCTTCGAGTTCGTGCCGGCGTTCGTCCCTCCCTGCACACCTACTCCGCCTCCCCAAATCGTCGCGCCGGCGCTCTCCCACGTGCGCATGACGCACAAGCGCTTCCGGGTCGGGTCACCGGGCGCCGCGCGCGCGCCAAAGGGAACCCGCTTCGTCTACACCCTCTCGGCGCCCGCGAAGGTGACGATCACGATTGAGCGCCGCGCCGCCGGCCGCAAGAAGGGCCGCCGCTGCGTGAAACCGAGGCGCGGGCTGCACAAGCGCTGCACCCGCTACATCCGCAAGGGCGTGCTCACTCGCCAGAGTCCGGCCGGACAGAGTTCCGTGCCCTTCTCGGGCCGGATCCGGCGGCGTGCGCTCTCCCCCGGCCGCTACCAGGCGCGGCTGGTGGCCGTGAATGCCGCGGGACGCTCCAAGCAGCAGCGGCTGAGCTTCTCGATCGTCAGGCGCTAGCCGAACAGGCCGAGCTGGGACGCCGCCACCGGCTCCGCCGAGCCGCCGCCCGACTCCTCGTCCTCCTCGGGCTCTTCCTGCGGCCGCGCGGCCTCGAGCAGCTCGGGCAGCCGCTTGAAGTCCTCGCGCAGGGTCTCGAGCATCGCCGTGCTGCGCAGGCCCGCGGCCGGGTGGTAGATCGGGTAGATCCGGATCGGAAGGCCCGCGATCACATGGTCCTGCGGCCGGCCGTGCACGCGCGTGATGCCGTCCTGGCGGCGGGTGAGGAGCTTTGTGGAGAAGTTTCCGAGCGTGCAGATCACG
>DATEPK010000341.1:0-9486 GCA_035273245.1 Thermoleophilaceae bacterium | reverse complement strand
AGGGTCGAAGAAGAAAAAGCGCGGCTAGGCGAGGGAGAACTCGGCGCGGATGCGCGTGCCCTGGCCATCGGGGCTGTGGATATCGAGCCGTCCGTCGAGCGCCTCCACGCGATCGGCGAGTCCGCGCATGCCCGAGCCGTTCTGCGGGTCCGCGCCGCCGCGGCCGTTGTCCGCGATCTCCACCATCACGCGGCCGTCCGACCGGCTTACGCTGACGCTCGCCGAGTCTGCGCCGGAGTAGCGCGCGACGTTGGTGAGCGCCTCCGCCACGACGTAGTAGGAGGCCGCCTCGACCGGCGGCGGAAGGCGCTCAGCGTCCGCCACCACGTCAACCGGTACCGGCGAGCGCGCGCACAGGAGCTCCACGGCGGCCCCGAGCCCGCGCTCGGTGAGCACCGCCGGATGGATGCCGCGCGCCAGCTCGCGCAACTCGTCGATCGCCTGGTCGAGCTCCCGCCGCGCGTGCCCCAGCAGCTCGCGGCCGCGTGCCGGATCCTTGTCGAGAGCGTCGTCGACCACCCGAAGCGACAGCGCGAGCGACACTAGTCGCTGCTGCGCGCCGTCGTGCAGGTCGCGCTCGAGCCTGCGCCGTGCCTCATCGCCCGCGTGCACGATCCGCGCACGCGACTCGATCAGCTCCTGCTTCGCCGCCGCCGACGCGAGCGCCAGAGCCACGAGGTCGGCGAACTCGCTGAGGCGCGTCTCGGTCTCGGGCGCCATGGGCTCGTTGGCCGCCGTGGCGACGATCACCGCGCCCCAGATTCGCCCGCCGACGGTGATCGGGGCGCTGACGGTCCCGCGGAAGCCGAGCCGGTGCATCTCCTCGGCGATCCAGCCACGCCGGCCCTCGAAGCTCTCGATGCGCACCGGCTGGCCTGTGCGGAGCACGTGGGCCACGCCCGTATCGCCCGACACCGGCACGATCGTGCCCACCTCCATGCCGAGCGGGTCCGAGCCGTGCCAGCGCCCGACCACGAGGCCGCTCTCGCCGTCGGGCTCGTAGCGGATCATCCCGGACGAGCTCGCGCCGAGCAGCCGCCCCGCCTCCTCGGTGACCAGCTCGAACACCTCCTCGGGCTCCGCGCCGCCCGCCACCACGGTGGCCACCCGGCGCAGCGCCGCCTGCTCCTCGGCGAGCCGGGCCAGGCGTTCGTGTGTCGCGGCTTCCACGTCCTTCTCGGATGTCTGCAGGCCCACACTGAAGAGCCTAAGGCTCGTGCGCCTCAGGTCAACCGCCTAGTAAAAACCCGGCATGAGGACGGTCCCGTACTGGCTCGACTATCCGTATGAGCCGCGCCGCCCGCTCGAGGGCGAGGCGAGCGCGGAGGTCTGCGTGATCGGCGGCGGGGTGAGCGGCCTCTCATGTGCGCGCGAGCTGGCGCAGCGCGGGGTCGACACGGTGGTGCTGGAGGCGCGCACCGTGGGGAGCGGCGCGAGCGGCCGCAATGGCGGCTTCCTGCTGGCGGGCGGCGCGCCGTTTCACGTGGATGCGCGCGAGCGCTTCGGCCGCGACGCCGCGCGCCGGCTCTACGCGCGCACCGTGGCCGCCCAGGACGAGGTGGTGGCGCTCGCGAGCCAGCTTGGCGTGGCGGATGCCGTGCGGCGCGTGGGCTCGCTGCGGCTGGCCGTGTCCGAGCAGGAGGCCGAGCACGTGCGCAGGCACGTGGAGGCGCTGCGCGAGGACGGCTTCGCCGCCGAGCTGGTGGAGCGCGACGAGCTCGAACCGCTGCTGCGCGGCATCGGCCACGCGGGCTGCCTCGTGGAGCACGACGCCGCGCTGCAACCGGCGCGCTGGATCCGTGCGCTCGCCCGCGATGCAGAGCGCGCGGGCGCACGCATCTACGAGAACACGCGCGGCGAGCCGGGCAAGCCGGTCAAGACGGCGCATACCGTGATCGCGGGAGACGCGGCATCGGCGGCGCTCGTGCCAAGTGTGAGGGCGCGGCGGCTCCACATGATCGCCACCGCGCCGATCGCCAGGAGCGTTGTGAGCACGCTCGTCTACGCCCGCTACGGCTACGAGTACTTCCAGCAGACGCCGGACGGCCGCATCGCGCTCGGCGGCTTCAGCGACCTCGACGGCGAAAGCTCGTACACCGACAGAGAGGACGGCAACCCGGCGGTGTGGGAACGCCTCGGGCGCTACCTGCACGAAGAACTCGGGCTGGGCGACGCGGAGGTCACCCACCGCTGGGTCGGCGTCGTCGGCTTCAGCGAGGGCGACCGGCCGTTCGCCGGAGCGGTCGAGGAAGGCCTCTACACGCTCGGCGGCTACTCCGGCACCGGCAACCTGATCGGCTTCATCGCCGGCCGCGCCGTGGCGGAGCTGATCGCCACAGGCGAGAGCGACGACCTACGGCTGCTCGCTTCCCTCTAGCCAAGCCGCACCGCGGCGGTAGAGCGCCTCCACCTCCGGGCCGTCGAGCCCCGGCATGTCCGGCTTGACGTCGTAGCCGATTCGCGCCTGCAGATAGGCGAGGTGCCGGTAGCCGACGGGGAAGCGCTCGAGCAGCCCCCGGTCGAGCTCGAGGCGCGCGGCAGGGTCGACCGGGTCCATGCGGTCCTTCTCGTAGATCGGCTGCCGGTGGACGAGCCCCCACCGGCCCTCGCGGCGCTCGATGAAGTCGTAGAAGCGGCCGGTGCACACCACGTCGACCTCCACGTCGTGCACGAGGGCGCGCTGCGAGATCGTCATCTTCGTCTGCGCGACCGCGCGGTCGCCCGCGATGTCGATCGAGCTGCCGCCCTGGAAGTGGAGGATGCGCACCCCGCGTTCCCAGCCCTGCCTGCTCACCTCGATGAACTCGTCCGCGGTGCCCTGAAACCAGGTGGCCATCATCTTCCCCGGCAGGTGCCAGACGCTCCGGAACCGCTCCCAGTCGCCGGCGTCCCGCCAGACAATCCAGTTGTCGATCAGCCGGCGGATCTCATAGCTGTCGTCCACGGCTGCGTATCGTGCCGGAACGAGCGTCGGCGCGCCATCCGGCACAGGCTGAGCGGCGCCTCATATACGCTGTATACACGCCCGCCGCACGCGAGGTCGTGCCTCGAGTGTTCACCCGCTTGGGACGAGCGCCCACCCTCATGGTGGCAGCGGACCAGCTGGAACCGCCGCTTCCGTTGATGCCCAACCGCCAGACCAACTCCCGCATCTCAGCTCTGCTCCAGGGAAGGAGCCGCCGCCGCCGCGCGCCCTACTCGAGCGGGGTCTGTCCGGCATGCGGAGAGCCGCTGACCGCCACGGACCACGCCGTGCTCGTGGACGGGGCGCCGCACCACGCCGGTTGCGTGCTCTACCGGCATCGTCTAGCCGGTCAGAGCCGCTAGCCGAGCAGGCCTCTGCGCTGGCCCCGAAGCGGAGTATCGTCGTCCGCGGACCGCGTATGGAAATTCCACTCATCCCACCGCATGGCCACGAGACGGACCACGACCGGGGCCCGATGCTCGCGTCCCTCTCGAACGCAATCGTCGGCCTTTACAAGCTCTACTACGGCAAGGGCCCGACGAAGGCCCGCTCGTACTACCTCGACGACATGGTCCTGTGCGTCCTGCGCGGAGGCCTGACGCGCGCGGAACAGACGCTCGCGAAGAGCGGGCGCGCCGATGCCGTCGCGCGCCAGCGGCAGGAGTTCCGGGCAGCGGTGCGCGATGAGTTCATCGAAACCGTCGAGCGGATCGTCGGGCGCCGAGTGGTTGCGTTCATGAGCAACGTCCACACGGATCCCGACGTCAACGTCGAGATCTTCATGCTCGAGCGCGGCGCGGAGACGGAGTAGCTCAGCGGCCCTTCCACTCGGGGGCGCGCTTCTCCGCGAAGGCGGTTGCGCCCTCGCGTGCGTCCTCCGAGCTCATCACGGGCGCTGAGATCTCGTCCTGCCGGCGCCAGGCCTCCGCCTCGTCCCAGTCGAGCGCCTGGGAGACGATGCTCTTCGACGCCGTGAGCGCGAGCGGGGCGTTCTGCCCGATCGTCTCCGCGAGCTCGAGCGCGGTGTCGAGCGCCGCGCCCGGCTCGGTGGCACGGTTTACGAGACCCAGCTCGTAGGCCCGCGCGCCATCGATGAAATCGCCCGTGAGCGCCAGCTCCATGGCGGCGTGGTACGGGATGCGCTTCGGCAGCCGGATGAGCGCTCCCGCGGCGGCCACCAGGCCGCGCTTCACCTCGGCGATGCCGAGCCGAGCGTCACGGGCCGCGACGATGAGATCGCACGACAGCGCGATCTCAAGACCGCCGGCAACAGCAAACCCCTCGATGGCGGCAATGAGCGGCTTCTCGGCCGACCGCCGCGTAATCCCGGCAAACCCCCGCTCGCCAACGTACGGCCGCTCACCTGCAACAAAAGCCTTGAGGTCCATCCCCGCAGAGAACCCCTTGCCGGCGCCAGTGAGCACGCCCACCTGCAGCTCTTTATCGCTATCCAAGCTCTCCAAGGCAGCAGCAAGCTGCTCAGCGAGAGCGAGGTTGACAGCGTTGCGAGCCTCCGGCCTGTTGAGAGTGATCAGCAGGGCCGGGCCACGCCGCTCAGTGACGATCTCGTCAGCCACGAGCGGCGCAGCCTACAGCCCCTATGACCTATGACCTATGACCTATGACCTCCGTTACGGCTTGACGATCCCGTTATCCCCCGGATTTGCCGGCTTCATCGTCGACGGCGTGATCGGTCCCGTCCCCGGATCGGTCACGAGCGGCTTGCCCGTCACCACGATCTGGCCGTTCTTGATCTGGGCGATCGCCCCGCCGCCGAAGCCGCCGTGCTCGGTCTTCGAGTAGCGGAACGGCACGAGGCCGGGCCCCGTGAAGCCGCCCTTCTCCACGGCGTCCACCAGGTCCTGGCGCGTGAGGCTCTTGCCGGCGTTCTTGAGCGCCTGCGCGAACGTGTACGCGCTCGCCATCCCGTACTCGACGTTGCCGTCGAACGGTGCCTTGGCGTCGTACTTGTCGTGGATCTTCTTGAACAGCTGGATCCAGCCGTTCGACGTGTCGGTGGGCGACGGCAGGTACGCGTCGGTGATCGCGCCCTCGATCAATGCCGTGTTCGCCTTGCCCTTTGAGAACGCCTTGAGCAGACCGCCGACCGTGGTGGGATCTATCCCCACGTTCGACACGACAAGCTGCGGCTTGTAGCCGAGCTTGAACGAGGTGAGCCGCTCGAGCGCCGTGAACGCCGGGATCGTGAAGTCCACGAGCACCTGCGC
The DNA here is from genome assembly GCA_035273245.1 of Thermoleophilaceae bacterium. GTDB lineage: Bacteria > Actinomycetota > Thermoleophilia > Solirubrobacterales > Thermoleophilaceae > JAICJR01. The sequence continues at coordinate 4,293 of DATEPK010000341.1, read as the reverse complement.
GCCCGACTTCTGGATCGCCGTGATCTGAGGCGCCACGTTCGTGACCGTCGGCTGGTACGGCTGCGCCGACACGATCTGGCTGCCGAGCTGCTGCTTCAGGCCGGCGAGACCGCCCTGCCCGAAGTCGTCGTCCTGGTAGAAGACGCCGACCTTCTTGCCGGCGAAGTTCTGCTTGATGTACTGGCCGAGGATCTTGCCCTCGATCGTGTAGTTCGGCTGCCAGCCGAAGGTGTACGGCTGCTTGCTCCCGTTGTCCCAGCACGGGCAGCCCGAGGAGACGAACAGGTCGGGCACCCGCGACGAGTTCAGGAAGCCCACGACCTTGGTGTGCGTGGGCGTGCCGAGGCCGCCCCAGATCGCGAACACCTTGTTCTGCAGGACGAGCTGCTTCACCACCGTGACCGTCTTGGTGGGGTTGTAGCCATCGTCCTTGTAGATGAGGTTGATCTTGCGCCCGTTCACCCCACCCTGGGCGTTCAGGTACTGGAAGAACGCCTTGGCCGCCGGGGCGATCTCGCTGTAGCCGGGAGCCGCCGGACCGGTGAGCGGCTGGTGGCTTCCGATCAGCACCGAGGTCTTCGTCACGCCCGGGGCGTTCGAGCTCGAGCCGCTGCTTCCGCAGCCGCTCGCCACGAGCGCGGCCGCCACGAGGCAGCCCGCCACGCCTGCCACGGCGCGGCTTCTCGTCTTCATCATGCACCCTCCTCGTTTGGGGTTGCCGGGTTGTTCCGCAGGCGCGTGCGCGTGATCCGAGTGAGTCCGTGCAGCGCGCCCTGTATCCCCCGAGGCGCGGCCACGATCACGACGATGAGGACGATGCCGTAGAGCGCCAGGGGCAGGTTGGATTGGACGTTGTTCGACAGGGAAAGCGAGTGGGCGATGTCGTCCGACCATTGGGGCAGGTAGACGAGCGCGAGCGCGCCCCAGAGCGCGCCGCCGAGGCTGCCGAGCCCGCCGAGGACGATGCCGGTGAGCAGGGCGAGAGACAGCGAGAGGTCGAACGCGCCGGGTGCCGCGAGCTGGGTGACGACCACGAGCGCGCCGCCCCCCAGGCCGGCGCAGGCCGCGCTCACCACGAACGCGAGCACCTGGATGCGTGCCACGTTGAGGCCGGCGAGCTGGGCGGCCACCTCGTCGTCGCGCACCGCGCGGAAGGCGCGGCCCACGCGGCTGCGGAGCAGGTTGGCGAGGATCACGAACACGATCAGCGCGCAGAGACATGCGATCCATGCCTCCCAGCGCTCGAGCGGGAAGTCGAGTCCGAGCGACGCGGGTGGCGTGGGCGGGTTCACGCTGAGCCCGTTCTCGCCTCCGAAGGCCGACGGGTACTTGTCCGCGAGGCCGGGGAGCCCGATGGCGAAGGCAAGCGTGGCGCCGGCGAGGTAGGGGCCGCGCAGACGCGAGGCCGCGGCCCCCACCGCGATGCCGACCACCGCGGTGATCGCGGTGGCCGCCACCAGCGCCGCCCCAAGTGGAAGGCCCGTGCGGCCCACGAGGATCGCCGTGGCGTAGGCGCCCACCGCCATGAGCGCGCCGTGTCCCAGCGAGATCTGGCCGTTCAGCCCGGTGAGCACCGTGAGCCCCGCCAGCGCGGTGAAGTAGTAGGCGATCGTGGCGAGGCGCAGATTGTTGAACGAGCTGAACGACTCGCTCAGCAGGTAGAGGATCACGCCGAAGATGGCTGCCAGCAGCAGGTTGCGCGCGAGTGTCTGCTGCGGAAGACGCAGCGCGCGCCTCTTGTCCGGCGCCTTGGGCGGAGAGGCGGCGAGCTCTGTGGCGGCGGGCTGCGCGGGCGTCTTCGTGCCCATGGTGCTCATATGCGCCTCGCCCTCGCGCTCGAGAACAGCCCGCTCGGCCTGACCATCAGGATCGCCACGAGGATCGCCAGGGCCGCCAGCGTGACGAGCGACGCGCCGGCGTAGCCGGACACGTAGCTGAGCGACAGCCCGAGCAGGAGACCTCCCACGAGCGCGCCCACCGGGCTGTCGAGCCCGCCAAGCACGGCCGCGGTGAACCCGAACACCGCCACCGGGTCGAAGGTGTTCGGCCCGACGAACACCTGCGGGCCGATCAGAACACCCGCTAATGAGCCCGCCAGCGACGCCAGCCCCCAGCCGAGCGTGAACATGTGCCCCACCCGCACTCCCTGGAGACGGGCGACGACCGGCTCGAACGCCGCGGCGCGCATCTTCAGCCCGAGGTCGGTGAGGCGGAAGAGCGCGAACAGCGCAATCGCGGCGCCGATCACGGCGAGCACCGTGAACACGTCGAAGGGACCGAACAGGTAGGTGTGCGAGCCCACGTGGTAGCCCTTGATCGAGAACGCGGGCGGGAACGAGCGCGGCGTCGCGCTCCAGATCATCCCGGCGACGGCCTGGCAGAGGATCAACAGGCCGATCGTCACGATCACCGCGTTGAGCGGCGGCCCGCCCTCCACGCGGCGGATCAGCACACGCTCCACCACCGATCCGAGCACGAAGCCGGTCGCGAGCGCGACGAAGAAGCCGAGCCAGTAGGAGCCGGTCGAGCTGATCACGCTCGAGGCGATGAACGTCGTGATCATCAGCATCCCGCCGGCGGCGAAGTTCACGACGCGGGTGGCTCGCCAGATGAGCACGAACGCAAGCGCCACCGCCGCGTAGATAGCGCCGTTCGAGATGCCGTTGAGGGTGAGGTCGATGAAGCGCGTCATGGTCAGAACCCCAGGTACGCCTGCCGCAGCTGATCGTCCGCCGCAAGCTTCGCCGACTCGTTCTCCGCCACCACGCGCCCCACGCCGAGCACGACCCCGCGGTCGGCCACGCGCAGCGCGCTCTTCGCGTTCTGCTCGACGAGCAGAACGGTGAGCTCGCTCTTCTCGCGCAGCTCGGCGATCAGGCTCATGATCCGCGACGCGATGAGCGGCGCCAGGCCGAGCGACGGCTCGTCGAGCAGCAGCATCTTCGGCCTGCCCATCAGCGCGCGGCCGATCGAGAGCATCTGGCGCTCGCCGCCGGACAGCGAGCTCGCGTTGAGGCGCCGGTGCTCCTCGAGCCGCGGGAAGAGCGTGAACACCTCCTTGAGCGCCTTGGGGCGATCGCCGCGGTCGCGCCGGAAGAGCGATCCGAGGCGGAGGTTCTCCTCGACGGTGAGCTCGGCGATCACGCCGCCGCCCTCGGGCACGTGAGCGAGGCCGAGCCGCACGATGTCCTCCGGGCTGCGGCGCGTGATGTCGGCGTCGCAGAAGCGCACGCGGCCCGAGCGCGGGCGCACCACGCCCGACATCGCGCGCAGTAGGGAGCTCTTTCCGGCGCCATTGGCTCCGAGAACCGCCGTGATGCTGCCCGACGGCACGGTGAGCGACACGCCGTCGACGGCGCGTACGGGCCCGTAGGCCGCCACCAGGTCCTCTACCTCAAGCACCGTTCTCCTCACTGCCGAGATATGCCTCGAGCACCTTCGGGTCCGATTGCACCTGCGCCGGCGCGCCGCCCGCGATCACGCGCCCGGAGTCGAGCACGGTCACGTGGTCGCACACGGACATCACGAGGTCCATCCGGTGCTCCACGAGCATGACCGTCATCGACTTGTCGAGTCCGCGGAGCAGGCCGGCCAGCTCGCTCACGTCGTCGGCCCCGAGTCCGCCGGCGGGCTCGTCGAGCAGCAGCAGGTCCGGCTTCGCGGCGAGCGCGCGGGCGAGCGAGACGCGTTTCTGCACCGGGTAGGGCAGGCTGGCCGCCGGCTTCGCGGCCGCATCCCCCACCCCCAGGCGCTCGAGCGCCTCGCCGGCTGCCTCGCGGAGCGCGCGCTCCGACTTGTCGGAGCGCGGCAGCCCGAGGAACGCGTTCACGAGCCCCGGCTTGTGCAGATGGTCGGCGCCCACCATCACGTTCTCGAGGGCGGTGAGATGCGGAAACAGGCGCACCCCCTGCACGGTTCGCGCGATTCCGTGCTTCACGAGCTGATGCGGGCGGACCCGCCTGAGCGCCTCGCCGCGCCAGGAGATCGAGCCCGACTGCGGCCGCACGAAGCCACAGATCACGTTGAAGAGCGTGGTCTTGCCGGCCCCGTTGGGGCCGATCACGCCGAGCACCTGGCCTGGCGATGCGGACAGCGACACGCCGTCGAGGGCGACGAGGCCCGCGAAGCGCACTGACACGTCGTCGATCCGCAACCCGGGCGCGGGCGCGGTCACTCCCACTCCTCCCTCCGGAGCATGCGCGCCACGGTAGGCCAAGCCCGCTTTCGGTCCATTGGGGGCACGACCCGAACTTCGATTCGGCGCGTTTGTGGACAGCGCACAACTTCGCCCAA